>JBHELG010000041.1:0-28231 GCA_046263195.1 Nitriliruptorales bacterium
GCCGTGTCCGCCAAGACCAAGGCTGCCGCCATCCCTGCCGACATCCGCCTGGCCGTACGAGCGCGGGACAGGGGCTGTCGCTTCCCCGGCTCCACCGGCCCCGCCCCGTGGGCGGACATCCACCATGTGGTCGAGCAGGCCGAAGGCGGCGACCATCATCCCGACCAGCTCACGCTGCTGCTGCGCCGCTGGCACAAGCTGGTGCACGACCGCAACTGGAAACAGCGGCTCGACCCTGAAACCGGCCACTACACCATCACCCGAAACGGCCGCACCTGGACCTCCCTCCCACGCGGCACACCCCTGCGACGGCCCCCTCGGCCACCTCCGGCCTCCCCCATCATGAGCGGACCGCCGTAGCAGTTGGGGGGATGTCGTCTCGCAGACCAAGGGCTGGTCCGTCGATTGCCGCCCGATCCGAGAGCAAGAACGCCCTGTGAGGGCACCCCTCCTTTGCGGAAGCATTGTCTCCAGCCGACGGTTCCCAGCGGACCTTCACGTGATGATCCCGCTGCCTGCTCCCAGTGGGGACGGCCCGCCGCTTGAGCAGGGCTCGCGTCTCGCCCCGTTCAGAGCGTGATGACGTGGTCGGGAGGGTTGCCGGACAGTGCCTCGTAGAGGTCGGGGAAGCAGCCCACACGCACGCCCTCGACCACATCGGTGACCTTGCAGTCGCCAGGTTCGCCCTCAGCCAGTCCTCTGGAGATGGCGCAGCGGTCGCACATCATCAGGAGGATGCCTTGACGGGATGCCTGCTCAGCCAGTCGCTCCCCCAACGGGTCGCCCCGCCGCAGAATCCAGTTGTTGTCGTCGAAGAAGAATATGCCGACGACGTCTGCGCCATGCACGTCGTGCTCCAGCTGCGGGAGGATCATCTGCCCCAGCTTGTAGGCCGCAGCGCTTGGCGTGGCGAGGATGTACGCAACCTTCATACCTTCTCCTGGTGTGCCGCTTCATGCTTCTGAGCGGTGGAGCCGCACGCACCCTAGCCGAACACGTGGCACCCACCGCCCGCGCCTCCGGCACCCCCTCCCGTCAGGATCGGTCGCACATGGTCGGGTGAGCAAGGGTACGTGCGAGGACAACCGCGGCCTTTGAGGATGCCTGCCCCTCTGCGGTCAGAAAGGCTCGACTGCGTGCAGCACCGCAAGGTCCCCCCGCCACGTCACAAGCATCGCCCTGGAGAAGCGATCCACGTCCAGCGCCAGCTCGAGATCCTGCGGCGAGTGCTCGTGGTCGTTCTCCCCGCCCCTGGCGAAGTGCTTTCCCACATCGGATGCGCGTACGCGCTCGAGGTAGGGGCCCACGTCCGGCTGTCGGCCGCGCAGACGCGCCACGAGATACTCCGCACACGCGTAGTCCTCATCGCCCTCGCGGTCGGACTGGACGCCAGTCACCACGAAGGTGACCCGCTCTGGTTGTCGATTCCGCAGCATCCGAACGGTCGCTTCGGCGCAGACGAACGAGGTCGCCAAGAGTGGGTCAGCCTGGGCACACTTGGCCACCGCCTGTGTGCCATTGCTCGTGCGCTGGACAACAGTCTGATCGTCCAGGTGACGGCCTCGCACCTCGCGCGGAGAGTTCCCGAGATCGAACTCCGGCACCGACTCACCGCCCACCTCGCCCATCGCCAGACCACCGAGGTGCTCCCGGACAGACAGGGCGTCTTCCACGGTTTCAACCAGAATGATCTCGCGTGCACCGGCTTCAAAGGCATACGCAGCAGTCGTGAAGGCCCGCATGACATCGACAATCACCGCGGCGCCGCCCAGATTCTCGCAGGCGTCAGGGGTGACGATGTCGATTCGCATGCCAGTTCTGACTCTGGCATACGAACCTCGGCCAGAAAAGCTCCCCCCAAGAGCGGGGACCGCTCGAGCTGCCGGCCCTCGGCGGTGACAGGCCAAGGACCGCGCCCATGGGGGCGACGAGGGCATGCCTACCCTGATGGACCGAGGCGCTTTCCTTCCGGTTCAGCCAGACGAATGTGGGCGCGCTCGAGCTTTCCGCCTCGCTGCAGAAGCGCGATCGCCGCAATCACGTACCACACGTCACCCGTCGTGGTGGCGAAGCGCTGGAGCACTCCCCCGGCCTCCCCAGCCAGGCCACCTGCCCAAGCCGTGACGCCGACGAGCGTGAGCAGGCCGAGCATCACCGAGAAACGCCACAGTCCCGGTCTGTCATCCACCCGACGCAAGCACCATGCGGTGACGAGCGGGGCGAGTATCAACCCGAGATACGAGATGGATGCCGCAACCACGTGCGCGAAGTCGCTGGGGGAGGCCTCGGGTCCAGGACACCCGGGGGTGCACGAGAAGGCGCCCACGCCGATGGATCCCACCGCGTTGAGGAGTACCGCTGCCGCGGCGGCGCCGCCCCCCGGCAAAGCTCGTCTCAGTGTCGTCACGAACGGGGCGAGGAGCAAGCCGAACAGGATGAGTGACGCCGTCATCGGCACGCGGGTCGGAGAACCCATCTCCGCCAATTCGCTGATGGCCTGAGACATGGGTTCATAGCCGTCGCGAGTCGCGCCCAGCACAGCCCACGTGGTGACGAACTGCGCAACGGCGGCTATCGCCGCGTAGGGCCCAACCCGCACGAAACCTCTCCCCTCGCCATCGCGGCTATCGGGAGCAGTCAAGTGGGGCAGCATGGATCACGTGGGGGAGAGTGTGCGCGTCATAGCCGGTTGCCGGCACCGATAGGACTGCTTCCATTCAGTTGTAGGATCCCGCTGTCCTGCGCCATCGGTGACTCATGTTGAGCCTGGATAGCGGTTTCGGCAGCAGGTTGACCTTCACCCTGGCCATATTTTCGGCAATCTTGGCGCTAGCGTCCTGCTCAACCTCTCAGACGGAGAATGGTCCACTCCTCTCGCTGCCACGAGCCAACGAGGCCAATGAGCCACCGCTGCCGAATATGCAAGGTCCGCCACCGGACGACTTGGTCGTACGCGACATGAGGCCAGGTTCTGGTGAACTGATCGAGACAAATCGGCTCATCGTTGTGAATTTCGTTGTTTCTGAATGGGGCTCGGTAGATGTTCTCGACTCCACATCCCGGCGTGGTATTGCTCGGATCTGGCCGTATGGCAGCGGGAAACTCATTCCTGGTGTCGAAGAAGGCCTGGAGGGCATGCGTGAAGGTGGCCGCAGAGTCATCATCGTGCCACCCCGCCTCGGATATGGCGATGAAGCCCTACCAGGAACGACAGGAGAACTTCCCCTGATCTTCGTGATTGATCTCATCGAAATTGCTCCCCGGGCTTCGGATCAAAGCTAGCTCGTTCGTCTCCTCCGGCCGTCGCCTCCTCCCCCGGGGCAGCCGGAGGCGCGGGCGCGATGGCTTAACAGGGACCCGGCGCGTAGTGTCACCTCGCGGTGGCAGGTGAGGGAGTTTGCAACGAAACGGCGCCGTCCGACGAATAGGGATGTAACCCGCATCTCGCGGGTGACCTTCCAGAGAGCCCGCCGCTGGCTGCGACGACGCCGAGGGGCGCGGGAGCTCGATGTCTCGCCCCAACTCCTTCCCGAACCTACTGCCCCCACAGCTCCTCGCGAGGACTTCCTGCAGGAGGAGCTGCGGGCAGCGACGTTTCGGATCCGCAACCTGTCGACTGTCGGCATTGGAACTGGCGCCGGCTTCGCCATCGGTTCACACCTCATCGTCACGAACCGGCACGTAGTCGAACGTGCTGACCCACTCGAGGTCACCACCTGGGACGGCCGGCCGCTGGAGGTTGACGTTGCCGACCTCGCCGAAGGTCATGACCTCGCCCTGCTCACGACTGTTCGAACGCTGCAGAAGCGGCTCGCATTCGCGTCAAGTCCGGCTCGTAGAGGCGACCTCGTTCACCTCATCGGCTACCCGTTGGGAGGCCCGTTTTCGCTGATCCGAGGCGTCATCCTCGACCACGTGGACGGGCAGCCCTTCGAGGACAGCTCGCACGTGCTGCGCGTCAAGGCGGTCGTGCTGCCCGGCTACTCGGGAGGGCCGATTCTCGACGCCCGTGGCCGTGTTGTCGGCGTCATTTATGCCCAGGGGCGCGCAAGCAGAAACGCCCTCGCGATACCGGTTTCATCGCTTACACGCTGGCTCGACGCTTCAGGACCCGACCAATTCATCCCCCAGGAGGATTCGGACACTGATAGCTGAGACGGAGCCTAAGCTCTGCTGCGTGCTCCCACGAAAGGACGATCTTGTCACGCCGAGGCCTGGCCGGAATCATCCTGATCCTCCTCGTAGTCGCCGCGACCTTGGTGCTCGTGCTATCCCCAGGGGGCCCCGGCGGCAGGGCCAAAGGCGACGCGGTGGCAGTCGTACACGTTGCGGGGCCGATCCAGGACAGCGTCGGCACGCCGTTTGGACCGGTGGCGACGCCCGTTGCTCTCCGTGAGCGGCTCGAGACGGCCGAGCGCGATCCTCGCGTTCGGGCGGTGGTGCTGCGACTCAACAGCCCGGGTGGCACCGTCGCCGCCTCTCAGGAGATGGCCGACCTCATTGGCAGCTTTTCCCTGCCCATCGTGGTATCCATGGGCGACCTGGCAGCGTCAGGGGGCTACTACCTGTCGACCAGGGCCGACCGCATCGTCGCGCAACCCGGCACCCTGACCGGCAGCATCGGGGTCATCATGACGATCCTCGACATGCAGGGGCTGCTGGACAAAATCGGCGTGAAGTACGACGCCGTGACCGCCGGAGAACACAAGGACATGCTCGCACCCGGCCGCATGACACCCGAGCGGCGGGCCATCCTGCAAACAATGGCTGACCAGCTGTACGGGCAGTTCGTGACCGCGGTAGCCGAGGGCCGCGGGCTGCCGGAGCAGGAGGTCCGCGCACTGGCTACCGGCCAGCCGTACACCGGCACGCAGGCGCTCGAGCTGGGTCTCGTCGACGCCCTCGGCGGCCTGGACACCGCCATCGAGCAGGCTGAAGAACTGGCCGGGATCGAGGACGCCGAGCTCGTCGAACTCCGCCCTTCGTTCCTCGAGCAGCTGTTCGGCGGCTCGGCCGGTTTGAAGGGCACGCTGGAGCGATTGACCACGGGGGGGACGAGCGCCGAGGACCTCACCCTGCTGCGCACACTGCTCGACACGGTCGCGGCGCCCCGCTATGGGGTCACCTGGTGAGCGGTCCCGTGAGCGATCAGGGGCAGCCGGGCCGGCACGGGGACGAGACAGAGGCCGGCAGGGCTCGGCCGGACGGCGACGAGGGTCTGCTCGAGACGGTCGTGAGCATCCTCACACGACCGGTGCCGACCCTGCGGGGGTTGACGGCACGCCCCCGAGTGGGGTGGGCCATCGCCGTGACGCTCTTCATCGGCGTGCTGACATGGGTGGCGGCTGCGGCGCGATTCGGGACCAGCCCCCCGGGTGTGGGAGGCCTCCCGCCCGAGTTTCGAGAGCTGCGTGGAGTCTTCATGGTCGGGGCGGTCGTATTCGGCCCCATCTTCGGCCTGATCGGGTTGGCGCTCGGAGCTGGCATCCTGCACGGGGTGAGTCTGCTGCTTCGGGGCGAGGGGTCCTACAGCGGACTCTTCACCGGCCTCGCCTTCGCCAACGTGCCATCGGCGCTGACCGTGATTACACAACTGCTGCCACTGTCACTGGGCATGGGGGGTGCGCTGCTCGCTGGGCTGACCAACTTCGCCCTGGCGGCCTGGGTCGTGGTCCTCGGCGTCCTCGCGGTACGCGAGAACAACAGGTTCTCCACGGGCAGGGCAATCGCCGTCGTGCTCATCCCCGCCGGCATCCTCATCGGGCTGTTCATCCTGCTCATGATCCTGCTGTTCGCCGCGTTTTTCGCAGCAGGCAGTTGAACGGAACCCGCCGGTGACACGCTGCCGTCGGCTCCGAACGCGACGCCGCTGCGAAAGCGGTGTCTCAGCGAGTGCTCATGCCACGATCCACTCGAGCCATTTGCCGTGCGGGTCGCTCCGGCCGAGCAGCTGGTCGCTGACACGACGACCGTCCTCCAGGCGGCTCAGTGCGACGAGATAGCTGAGACCCTCGACCTCATCCTCGAACGCGGAAGGCGCCTGTCGGTCGAACGGCTCGATGAACGGTGCCTCGAGCGATATCCACCACAGGCTTCTGGCGTGGGACAATGATCGCAGCAGTTCGATGAATCTTCGGCGCTCCTCGCCGCTGAAGTATGCGAGGGTCGAGCTGTGGAACACGCAGAGCTCCAGGCCGTCCGGCAGCCGCTCGGCGACGTCGGGTAGTGCCTGGAGGGCGTGACCTGCGACGAGTTCCGGTGGGTGTCGCCGCGCCAAGCCGACGGCTGCGTCGAGGAGGCGGAGCCGATCGAGGTCATCCGGCCACACGCAGGCTCGCAGCCAGCGGGCGTCTGCAGGGAGGCGGACGTCGAGCGGGTGGAGGTCGACGCCGATGCGTCGCTCGGCCGGCAGCGCCGAATCGAGGATGGGCGGCGACCGGCCGGAGCGTAGGTGGGTGTCGATCACGACCATCGCCTCCGGTGGGCCTACCCGCCTGGCGTCGTAGCGGTAGGCAAAGCGGTCCATGAGCAGGTTCAGCCCGGCGCTCGTTCCGATCTCGACGAGCGCGAACGGTGCCCCTGCATCTTGCGCGGCATGCTGGAGGGCGGGCAGCAGCGCGGCGCTGCGCCGCACCTCGTTCGTCTGGGTCCTGCGGGTCGACACCATCGACCGCAGCACGGCGTCGTGGGCGGCGCAGAAATCGTGAAAGATCAGCAGCAGTGCTTCGTCAGGCTCCCGCCGTCCACCCACGGAGGGGTAGTAGGAGGCCAAGGGATGCTCGACCCCGCCCAGCAGCAGATCGTGGACCGCCGCGAACAGCAGGGTTGGCCGTCGCTGGTCGGGCGGTGCCTCCAGCAGGACGGACGCCACCTCTGGCCTCCCACTGATGTCGTCGGCGAGGCGGCCGTAGAGCGGCGAGCGACCGCGTGCCTGTTCTACGGCGAAGTGGCGGAAGCACCGCGCCAGCGCCTCCCATCGATCCTCCCTGGCCATCCGTGCCTCCGTTGACCCGCCCTATGGCCTTACCGTTGGAGAGAACGCAGCAGTGTGTGCGGTCGGACCGGATGTTGGTCTAGTCCCACACCCGGTCGAGGAACCATTCGCCGGACCTCAGTACGAGCTCGTAGACGCCCCGGGTGGGTGTGCCGTTGCGGGCCTCGACCCGCCAAAGGTCGGTCTGCTGTATGCGGAGGGTGTGCCCATCAGCTCGTTGCCACCAGCCCGGGTCCTCACGCCAATGCCCGAGCACCTGGACAACCTCATAGAGCTCATCACGCCAACGGAAAGCGGTGGGTCCGGGACGAGCAGGGTCGCGGCTCAGCTCGACCGATTCCAGGGCCTCCCGATACCGCTTCGTCATCACTCGCCCCGCCCGCCCGGCCTTCGGCCGGTCCCGAGCCTCAACCGCATGTCCGAGTCGAACCCATTCGATCTAAGGGGACCAGTAAGGGGATCTGTGAGACCACCCGTCAGTATACGAACATATGTTCGACGTTAGAGGCGGTGGGCCGTTGCGGTCAAGCCCCCGAACGAACTCGAACCGCTCGGCCTAGGCCGGGCGACAGCCCAGGCGTCACGCGGCTTTCGGCGTGCTGGTGACACGCAACCGAGCCGATGCGCTCGATGCCACCGACTCGACCGGCTCTCCAAGGATGACCCGTCCGTTCCACTGCGCCAACCGAGTGGTTGTAACCGCCTCCCCGAACGGCGCCAATGCGTCGAGAACCTCAGGGCGGGAAGCACGCAATTCGACCGTGACAACCGGAGCGACGACGAAGGCGGGGAACGCTTTCAGGTCATCCTGCACGGGCTGAAGGCCTGCGACCCAGGCCTGGCCGTCCGTGGCGGTGACGAGCCCGGCGGAGCACTCACCCCGTTCGACCCTGCCAACCGTATCGGCCGGGGAAACCCGCAGCACTTGCCGTACGAGGATGTCGTCCCGTAGGGAGTAGATGCGCGCCAGGGTCTCCAGACCGTCGGGGCGCTCGGCGAACTCCGGGTCGACACACAGCCGGGCATCCGGATCGTCATTCGCGTAGCTGGCGAGTTGGGACAGCGTCTGAAGCCTCGCCATCCTCGCCGGGGGCCCAGCCACGACGAACGCGAAGGTCGCGTTTGCCTGCGTCGGCGGCAACCAGACCAACCCGTTTTCCTCATCAGCCCGCTTCACCCGCTCGAAGGAGTTCCGCACATCACCTTCTGCGCTCGACCAACCGTATTCGTCGATCCCCACGGCCCCGGTGTAGCTCGGCAGCACGTCCACACCTCTGAGCTCAAGTGCCTGCCGAGCGTCGCGGCTGTGGCCGAATGCGACAACCTCGGCTGGTACGTCGTTGGCCTCGAGCAGTTTCGCCAAAATGTTCGCTAGCAGCGTTGCTTCCCGTTCGGGGCCCGTGCCGATGCGTACCGGCTCCCTTCCGGTTTGCGCCACACCTTGCGGCAGGCCGCATGCCACGACCATGAGGACGGCAAGGACAAGGATCGGGAGCCGGCGCACGCGCAATTTGCGGCGCAAAGTCCCGCTCCCGCTCCGAGACCGCCCTACCACCCTCATCCCTCGTCCGCGACGCACGGACCACACGGTCCTCGCCTCAGACTGCCCCCACTTCGATCACTGCGCGTCGTCGGCGAGCGCATGATCGAGCAGGTCAACAGCCCGGCGGGCTGCTGCGTCGAGCGGACGCTGCTCGAGGGCGGCGAGGCAGCGTGCCAGCGAGAGCGCACTCGTGGCCACCTGCTGGGCGAGCGCCCCGTCGTCGAGCTGGTTCAGCCGGTCCTCGTGTGAAGCAGCCCCTGGGCCCGCTGAGCACGTTCCCGATCGTCGCGTTGCACGTCGTGGAAGAACTGGACGAGTTCGTCGTCGCCTTCCTCCTCAGCGTCGCGGATGTACTGGTCGTAGACCTGGCCACCCTCGAGTGCGTGGTAGAGCACGCTGACGAGGTCGTAGATCGGATCCGGCGTTTTCGTGGCTTCCTCTGCCTGTGACATGAGTCTCCCCTGCCGTCGTACCTGCGCACACCTGGTCCTGACACGCCTCTCCGCGGTCCGACCGCGGTCTCGTCCAGGCACCGCGGGCTATTGTGGGGACTACTTTCGCATTCTCCGCCGACGGGGCTCGGACAAAGGGGAATCCACATCAGCCCGTGTCACACGGCGCCCTCGAGTTTCAACAGCCGAACTTTCAGCTCCGGCCCTCCGGCGTATCCGCCGATCCCCCCTGCGGCCGGTACGACGCGGTGGCAGGGCACGACGATCGGCACCGGGTTGCAGGCGAGCGCTCTGCCCGTAGCCCGGGCCGCGCGAGGGTTTCCGGCCGCGGCCGCCAACTTCGAGTAGCTGGTCACCTCCCCGTAGGGAATCCGAGTGGCCGCCTCGAGCACCCTGCGCGTGAACCCGACCGTAGTCCGCCAGTCGATGGCAAGCGCGAAGTCCCGTCGAAGGCCCCTGAAATACTCGTCAATCTCCCGGCTCGCCTCGTCGAGTCTTCGTCGCACGTCGACGCGTCCTCGTGCCACGCTCGCCGGAAGCTGCTCGATGACCTCGGCGGGGAGAGCGAGGCGAACGAGTCCCCGCTCACTGACGGCAAGCAGGAGGGGACCGAGGGGTGAGTCGAGGGTCCGGTAGGCGAGGGCCGTATCCCTGGGCAGGGGCGCACGGATCTCCCCTGCGGATGTCGCTGGCTCCACCGGGGAGGTCGTCAGGGAGTGCACTGCACTAGCCTCCTGCCCTCCGGGCGAGGGCTCGCCTCAGATCCCAGCACACGCCTTCCGGGTCCTCGGCGGTGGCGAGACAACTGTCCGCGACGATCCGCCGTGCGCCGGCATCGAGTGCTGCATCGACCGTGTCCGTTCCCACGCTACCCGACAGGAACCAGGGGTGGCTTGCGCGCTTGGACGCGTAATGCCCGACAGCTTTGTCCGAGACAGGCTCGACGACGAGGTAGTCGACGTCTTCGTCGGCGGCCGCGTCGATGTCCGCGGGAGTGCGTACCGTGCGCCCGACCAGGAGATCGGGCCCCACCACACGACGGGCGTGGTCGGGGTCGACGTCGACCAGGCCCACATGGACGCCGTCGGCGCCGACCTGCACAGCAAGGCCGGGCAAGCGGTCGACGATGAAAAGGCCCCCAGCCCGGTCGCAAGCGCGTCGGAACGTGTCCGCCGCCGCACGCAACTCATCTTCGGTCGCGGTGTCGTCGCGTAGTCGGCAGATGTCGACGCTGCCCGCGAACAGGGAGGCGAGGAAGGCCTCCAGGTCACCTTCCGCCCGTCGGGTAGTCACAACCGCTTGGAGGCGAGCGTCCGCGAGACGTGCCTGCCGGCGCTCCCCAAGGGGCGAGAGGCTCGGAAACAGCGTCATGGCGGTCCGTCCCGGCCTTGGCCACGTTCTTCGCGCAAGCGAGTGCGGACTTGTGGTGGCAGAAGCCCGACATCGCCGCCGGCGAGCCGCTCGCGGCGTTCGCCTGCCCGCAGCATGCCACCCAGGGCGGAGAGCGCAACGGTCCCGATGACGGAAGCGAGGAGTCCAAGGGCGGCAACTCCGGCCCACAGGGCTCCTGCCCCCGCCGCGCCCCGGGGCAGCGTCGCCACCGCGGCTCCCAGAACACCAAGACCAGCCCACGTGAGCGCGAGCAGCCACAGCCGGCGGGCCAGGCGACGCCAGTCCACGAGGCCGTGCCCGCCTTCCGGGGCGTCGACCTCAGCATCCCCAGCGGTCACGGCCCCACCTCTGCGATGGTGCGTCCGGTCGTGCTCCCCCATCCTCGCATCCTTCAAAGGGCCGGGTCGGCCAGGTCGAACCGAAGCCGGCGCAGGGTGCGGGCGATCTCCCTCTCCACCGCCTCAGGGTCAGACGGCAGACGCACGTCCGCTCGCGGGTAGAGCTCCTGGAAGGTCGTCTCACCCGCCCCGATCTGCATGCCTCGCTCGAGCATGAACTCACCGAGCGCACAAGCCCACGTCAGCAACACCTCGTTCCCGAAATCGTGGAGGGTGAATGCGAGGAAGCGGTTCAGTTCGAGCGTCCACACTCGTCCGCCCCGTCGGCTGGAGCCTTGGTCGACGAACCCCAGGGCCTCCATAGCGGCTTCGAACGTCTCCATCTGCGCCATGCGTACCTCCAAGATCGCAACGCGGAGCGAGAGCGATCGAATGCCAGCTGGTGGCAGCCGGCCCCGAAGGGGCCGGGCCGGGTGGGCCAATCCTAGAAGCGGGGGCCGATGCTTGCTCTGAAGGAAGGTCGGCGGCAGGGTGCGGGCATGAGCCTTATTCTGCCGCTCGCGCTCATCGCCGCGCTTCTCGGAGTGTGCTCATCGCCTGACACGAAGCAGCTGCAGGACGAACTGCGGGCACAAGGCGCCGTTCAAGCCGAGCTCCAGACCCGTCTCGACGAGTTCGAGGCTCAGCTCTCCCGGTCCAGTGAGGCGAACGTGCCGACACGCCTCGTCACCGCGGAGCAGCAGCTCGCTGACCTCGACCGGCGTCTCGTCGAACTCGACTCGCGCCTCCAGGCGCAAGACGAGGCCCAAGACGAGGCCCAAGAGGCAGCTGCGTCAGAGCTCCGCGGGGCTGTGTCGGAGCTGCGTCGGGCGATTCAGGAGCTGAACCCGAAGGTCAGCGGACTCCAGCGAGCGGTCGGTGACCTCACCTCCCGGCTCAACCTGCTCGAGCAGCGCTTCGCCAACCACACGCGGCACCCCCCCGGCTGAAGCGGGAAGCGGCTGGCGTAACTCTCGTACGGTGTGCCCTACCATGCGCCCCGTGTCCGAAGCCTCTCCGAGGACCGCCTCACTGCTTGGCGGTCGCTACCGATTGCTGCGCGAGATCGCCCGCGGCGGCATGGCCACGGTATTCCAGGCGCTCGACGAGGTGCTCGAACGCGACGTCGCCATGAAGTTGCTTCACCCGCATCTGGCCGCCGACCCGACGTTCCTCGACCGCTTCCTGCGGGAGGCCCGCGCCGCAGCCGCTCTGTCGCATCCGAACGCTGTTTCCGTGTACGACTGGGGCGAGGACGAGGGCGGTCAGGCGTACCTCGTGATGGAATTCGTTGACGGGCCCAGTCTGCGTGATGTGCTGCGCAGCCGTAAGCGCCTGACGCCGGGCGAAGCGGCCGCGGTGCTCGTCCCTGCCGCAGCCGGAGTCGCCGCGGCGCATGCGCGGGGCCTCGTGCACCGTGACGTCAAGCCGGAAAACATTCTCATCTCGCGGGACGGGACCGTGAAGGTAACCGACTTCGGGCTCGCCCGGGCGGCGGCCGCGACCACCCACACCTTCGCTCCTGGGGCCATCGTCGGGTCGCCCCACTATCTTGCGCCCGAATCCGTACGTGACGAGCCGTCGGATGGCCGCACCGACGTCTACGCGCTCGGAGTGGTCCTCTACGAGTGCCTCGTAGGCCGCCCCCCCTTCGAAGCTGAAACGCCCGTCGCCACCGCCCTGCGCCACACCACGGAGGCGGTCCCCCCGCCCTCGGCGGAGGTCGACGTGCCCGCCGAACTCGACGAGGTCGTGACCCGGGCGACCGCGCCCGGACCTGGCAGCCGCCATCCTGACGCGGCCGCGTTCCGGGCGGCGCTCGAGACCGCAGCATCGCCTGGTGAGCTGCCGGTCGGGAGACACGATCAGGACCGAGGCACCCTCGTGATCCCCCCGGAGACCCTCGACACACTCGTGCCGGCGGCGCGCACTCCTGAGCCCCCCACACGCCCCCCCGAGGAGCTACCCCCCCCGGTCGAAGCGCCGCGGGCAGCGACAAGGGCGGGAGGGCCGCGCCCCCACCGACGCCACCTGCTCATCGCCGTCCTCATAGGGCTCGTGCTGCTCCTCGGCGGTTTCTACCTCGCCTGGGACAAGATCATCGCCCCGGTGACGGCCATTCCGGCGGTCGTTGGACAGCCTCGGGGGCAGGCCGAAGCGACCCTGCGTGGGGCGGGCTTCGAGCCGGTCGTCGCCGATGAGCGGGAGTTTTCCCTGGACGTGCGTGTCGACCATGTCATCCGTCAGGTCCCGATGGGTTCGGCACGGGTCGGCACCACCGTGACCCTCACCCTGTCCGCCGGCCCCCGCCCCGTCATGGGGGGTGTGCCGGATATCGTCGGCAGACCGGAGGAGCAAGCGAAAGCCATACTGCAGGGTGCGGGGCTCGTAGCCAGCAGCGAATACGACTACGACGAGAAGGTGGGCAAGGGGCTCGTCGTCCGGACCGATCCGCCGGCGGGGGCTCCCATCTCCGAAGGGCAGCCGGTCACGGTTGTGGTGAGCAGGGGCCGCAGGCCCATCGATGTTCCCAGGGTCGTCGGCTTGACGGTCGACGACGCCGCTGCCCGGCTGTCTGCGCTCGGTTTGAAAGCGACCGTGGCGGCGGAGGTCTTCCATGACACCGCCCCGCCGGGGGTTGTCGTTTCGCAGGCTCCCGATCCGGGGGCGAACCTCTACCGGGGCGACGTCGTGCGGTTGAACGTCTCCAAGGGCCCGGAAACGTTCCCCATGCCTGACGTCCGGGAGCGCCCGCGCGAGGAGGCCACGAGCACGCTGGAACGGCTCGGTCTCGTTGTAACAGTCGAGGAGGTCAGAGGCTTCTTCCGCCCCAGGGACGTCGTCGCCGACCAGGAGCCAAAGCCCGGGACGAGCGTGCGTCGCGGTGAGCGTGTCACGCTTTACGTCTGGATCGGCCCCTTCGACTAGTCACTGTCAGCCCTTCGACCAGCTGTCCCCGGCGCCGAGGTGGCGACTTCCCGATGATCACCTCGAGCTACCCAGCCGAACACGACGACCTCGCTGATGGCCAGGTCCTCGTAGTGGAGGCCGGGGTAGGCGGAGACCACCTCGAGCACGAGCGTGCGGGTCAGGGCCGGGACAGGCAGATCGACGGCCTGCTCGCCCATGCGGTCGAGCAGCACGAGGTCGTAGAGGGAGCCGTCGTCGAAACGGGCCCGCAGCGTCGCCGCACGCGCATTGTCGAAGAAGGTGGCTTGATCCTTCTGATAGCCGTTGCGAATCACGAGCCGGGCGACCCATGCTGGCTCTGCGAGACGGATGGTGAGCGCCTCCCCCTCCCCTCGGCCGGGCTCAGCGCCCTCGTTCCAGGCTGTCTGGGGGTTGCCGTCGTCCACTAGCTCAGCCAGATAGTGGATGGAGCCCCGGGGCGCGAGGGTGGACGTTGCGCTCACCTCCGCCACTTCCAGCACTCCGGGGGAGTCGGGGTAGATCTCCCGGTCGAAGCTGGGCCGGGCCTCCGCCGGCTCCTCCGCACGGATCCGCAGCCACACCATCCCCATGGCGGTCCCGACGATGGCGCTGATCGTCACGATCACAAGGACGAGCTTCCAGCGCAGAGGAGGGGGTGGTACGACCTCGGCGATCCCCGGGGGCACTCCCACACCCCCGGGTGGCCCATGGATCACGGCCTGCGTGGAGGGTGCAGCTACGCCGGAGAGGCCAGCTCCGCAGCGGCCGCACGCCACCCTCCGGGGACCGTTCGGGGCGCCGCACCTTGTACAGGTTCGGAGTCGGGACTCCGGCGCTTCCCCGGTCTGGTGCACCTGGGCGGTCGTGGTCCTCTCCGCGCCACCGCCTTGCGGGGACCGACCGGACAGCTGACGCAGGGGCTGCGAACTTGCCCGCTCGCGGACCTCGCGCAGACCCGTGCCGCAGAAGGGACAGAAGTTCGCGTCTTCCGCGATGGATGCGGCGCAGGACGGGCAGTTCACGCTCTCTGGAACCCCTGCACTATGCGAACGGCGGGAGTCGACACGAGCTCGGCAGCGCTCGGCCCGCCGCATCCAGCCTAGTCAGGAAGAGGGCGACCTCCCTTCGACGGGGTGCAACCTGGCGCCGGTACGGAGGGCTCGGGTAAAGTGCCAACGATGCGCAACGCTTCTGGCTACCGGTTCTGGCTCTTTGGCTTTGGCCAGCGGGGCCGGGACCGTATGCGCTGAGGCGGCGCAGCCGAACGGATCCAGCCCCGGGCCACCCCCCGGGGCTTTCGTTTTCCTCGGTGGCCGGGGGCGAGGAAAGCGCGGTGCAGCCGGCAAGTGGAGTGGCGGAGGACACGATGGTCGTGGTCATGAGGGCAACAGCGACGGAAGAGGACGTCGCGAAGGTGCTGAACGCCGTGAGCGAGGTCGGCGGGGAAGCCTTCGTCAGCCGCGGCAAGAACCAGACGATCGTCGGCCTCATCGGGGACGTCGCACAGTTCGCCGAGCTGCCTCTTCATGCCTTCCCAGGCGTCGAAGACGTCATCCGGGTGTCCAAGCCCTACAAGCTCGTCAGCATCGAGACCCACCCGCGACCCTCGACGGTGTGGGTGGGCGACGTGCCCATCGGTCGCGACACGTTCACTCTCCTCGCCGGCCCCTGCGCGGTCGAGACCGAGGAGCAGACCCTCGCCGCGGCTCGCATGGCCAAGGAGGCCGGGGCGGTCATCCTGCGAGGCGGCGCCTACAAACCCCGAACCTCTCCCTACGCCTTCCAGGGGCTGGGGCAGCGTGGTCTGGAGATCCTCCATGAGGTCGGTCGGGAACTCTCCATGCCGATCGTCACCGAAGTGGTCACGCCCAGCGACGTCGAGGTCGTCGCGAACAAGGCGGACATGCTCCAGGTCGGAACCCGCAACATGCAGAACTTCCAACTCCTCAAGGAAGTGGGCCTCGCCGGCAAGCCGGTGCTGCTGAAAAGGGGCATGACCGCGACGATCGACGAGTGGATCATGGCAGCCGAGTACATCGCCCACACCGGCAACCTCCAGATCACCCTCTGTGAGCGCGGCATCCGCACGTTCGAACCAGCCACCCGCAACACTCTCGACGTCTCGGCAGTGCCGGTGGCCCAGTCGCTCACCCACCTGCCCGTCATCGTCGACCCGTCACACTCGGGCGGGAAGCGTGATCTCGTCCTGCCCCTCTCGCGGGCGGCCATCGCGGTCGGGGCCGATGGCATCATCGTCGACGTTCATCCGCGACCCCAGATGGCCCTCTGCGACGGCCCCCAAGCCCTCGTTCGTGAAGACCTCGTGACGCTGCGACAGGACGTCGCCCGCTTCGCCGACGTCGCCGGCCGCCGGCTGGCCGCCCCCACCTCCACTGTCCAAGTAGGCGCGTGGGGGCGCGCCGGGTGACTCTGGTCGGGAGAAGGCGCTGTGTCGTCGTCGGGGCAGGCATAGCCGGCCTGCTCGCCGCCACACGACTACGCGAGCACGGTGTTGCCGTCGTGGTCCTCGACGAACACGATCGGCCCGGGGGGCGCATGTCTACCCGCCACCATCGCGGTGGCGTCTGGGATCACGGCGCCCAGTACTTCACTGCCCGCGACCCGGCCTTTCAACACCTGTGTGCCGCTTGGCAGGCGGCCGGCGTCACCACCACCTGGTTTCGTGGTTTGCCCCCACCCGACACACCCGACCTCCCGCCCGACGACCCGAGGCGGGACGAGCCACACCACTGCGGGACACGGGGCATGCGCTCCGTCCCCGAACACCTCGCCGCCCCCCTCGACGTCCGCTGCCGCTCGCGCGTGGCACGGCTCACCGCCACCCGCAGTGGGTGGAGGGTGCGGGCATTGACATGGGGTGACGGGGAGGCCGACTTCGACGCGGACGCGGTGCTCGTTACCGCGCCCGTGCCGCGCTCGCTCACCCTCCTCGAAGGGGAAATGGGATCCTTACCCGGGGTGATCAGAAATGAGCTGCCAGGGCTCTCCTACCACCCGACGCTGGCGGTCCTCGCTTTGCTCGAAGCCCCCAGCGAGCTGCCCGAGCCCGGGGGCTACCACGGTGACGGCGACCCCCTGGACTGGATCGCCGACAATCACCAGAAGGGCATCTCGCCCACCCCGTCGATCACCCTGCATGCTGGGGAGCTGTTCAGCCGTCAGCACTTCGAAGACGACCCCGACGAGTGGGCTCCCGAGCTGCTCGAGGCCGCGCGACCGCTGCTAGGCGCCCCGGTGACGGCCTGGTGGACTGCGCGTTGGCCTCATGCCACCCCGGTCGAGACCTATCCCGAGCGCACCGTGGTCATCGATTCCCCCGGTCTCGTCGCGTTCGCGGGCGATGCCTTCGCCGGGCCTCGCGTGGAAGGAGCTGCCTTGAGTGGTCTCGCTGCCGCAGAAGAACTCGTTGCGCGCCTGCGGGTCGTCCAGGGCTAGTCCCGCTCACCACCCGCAGGCGCGCGGCGTAACGCTGCTTCAGGACGCTGCCAGCTGCCAGGATCCTCCCATATCAGGACGCTGCCAGCGATCAGTTGCACGCTCTTTACGGCGGCTGCAACCAGCAGGATGGCGGGCAGTTGCAACAGATAGATGCTGCTTATCAAGGCTCCTAGTGCATCCATGCCCCACCTTCCGCCCCCGGCGAGATCCCGCACCGGCACGAAGGACTAGCGCTCGGACGCACTCTAGATGACACGGGATTCGAGTCCTGGAATCCCTCTCCGGCGATCCTGCGCTGGCGCGGCAGAGCGCCGAGTTGGCGCAAGCGGTTGCGGATCCGCGCCACCCTTAGGGGTCCGTCTTCAGAGATCTGCTCTTGTGACCTCGCTTAAGCGGGGGCGAATCAGGCGAGTGCGAGCATTCGCTGCGGTGGCCGGCCGGTAGGGGCGCTGTTACCTTGAGCCGCGTACGAGCCTGGCAGTCCGTAGATGGGGCTGAGAAGATCATGAAGATCGCCGTCGGCGGCGACGAGCGCAACGCGGTGACCGACTTCGTCCTCGACGAGCTCCGCCGCCGGGGTCACGAGGTCGTGAAAGCTCTCGGCCCGATTTCCGGCGGTCGCGAACAGTGGGCGGACGTCGCAGTGGGTGTTGCCGAGGCGGTTGCCCATGATGAGGCGGAGCAGGGCGTCCTCTTCTGTTGGACCGGCACGGGCGTCTCTATCGCCGCCAACAAGGTGCCCGGAGTGAGAGCGGCGCTGTGCACTGACGCGGAACAGGCCCGGGGCGCCCGAAAGTGGAACGACGCGAACGTGCTCGCCCTGAGCCTGCGCCTCACGAGCGAAGCTTTGGCCGAGGAGATTCTGGAGGCCTGGTTCTCGTCGGGTATGGACCCTTCCGAGGCTGACAACATCGAGAAGGTCAAGGAGCTGGACCGGCCAGGGGCGCGCTGACGCGGGAACTGCCCGTTTCGCGTGCCGGGCTGCTGCCGACGATGCGGCCCCGAGTGGAAGTCGTGGCTAGGTGCAGGCTGCTCTCGCCGCGGCCAGGACGCCGCGGGCTTTGGCGATGAGCTTCGGCCAGGCGTCGGCAGCGTTGTCCAGCCGCGCACGGGCCTGTGCCAGGCGCTGGTCCGCCTCGATCTGGGCGAGTACACGGTCAACCTCGGCCAGCGCCGCTGCGCCGGCAGAGACCCCCAATATGTCCACCAGTCTGACGACGGTGGCCAGCATGGAACCGGCCTGCGAGTAGGGAACGACCAGGACACCGGCGCTGACGGCATCGATGTGAGCTGACTGGCAGGCGGCGAAGACGGCATCGGGTACCGCAACCACCGCGAAGGGGGCCGTCAGTTCCGGATCGATGTACTTTCCTGCCACCTCAGCCACGCGAGTGGCGACGGCCGTGTCGGCCGACCTGACATCGACGGAAACGAGCTTGGAGTCAACGGCTATCCGCCGGCCGTCTGGCAGCGCGAGCGCGAACTCCACCTGCTTGCTCCCCAACCGCCAGCCGTGCTGAACCATCCCGGTAGGCAGCTTTTTCAGCTGGGCAGCGAGGATCCGCTCCCCGACGGCGCCACGAGCCGCAGAGCCCAGCAGGGTACGCTCCAAGCCGTGGATGGCCTCGAAGGCGGCGTCCTCCGGCTCACGGCGACGGCACAGCTCGAAAGCCACCCAGGTCACGGTGACGGCCAGCAGCAACACCGCGACCGTGAGCACGGCGAGCAGCGCCCCCATCACAGCTCCTTCACAGCCCCTTGTCGGACCTCAACTCACCGTATCCGGGGGGTACGACACGCCTGCTGAGAGCCTGGTGGGAAGCCCTCCCGCCCCGCCCACTCGAGCGTGTGGATGCACGGTAAGAGCGGAGCCCTACTGCTCCTCGTCGATGGGTTCCTCCTCGTGGCCGGCCTGGACCTGGATGAGCCGCAGCAGCGTGACGAGAACCACCCCACCGACGATGTTCGAAAAGGCGGCCCAGGCCGCCGCACCGGCCCAGTCCGCGTAGCCGAAGGGGGCGCCCGTGTGCAATGCGACGAACATCTCCGCAGACATGACGATGACGTGGATGAGGGGCGCAGCCGCGATGAGGAACCCGGCGACGATCGCCGCGACGATCTTGCCGAACTCGGTGGCGCTGCCGTGCTCCATCCAGGTCATGAGCGTGATGACCGCCCCTCCCAGTGCGCCGAGGGCGAACGACTCCCAGGTCACGCCCCGCTCCGGATAGAACTTCGCCACGCTGACGGCCGTGTCGTGCAGCGGGCTGAGGGCGGCCGCCGTGAGCCCCGCGAAGATCCAGCCCCCGACGAGGTTCATCGTCGCCGTGCCCGCCCACAGCCGCAGCAGTGACACGAAGCCGGATTTTTCCGCGATCACGGCTGCAACGGGTGCGAGATAGTTCTCGTCGAACAGCTCGGTCTTGCCCAGGATCAGGGCGATGAAGCCAATCGTGAAGGCCAGTGCCCCGAGCAGCCTCGAGCCGGTCTCGTGCTCGACGACGAGCAGGGCCGCGACGCCCAAGCTCACGTCGATGCCTCCCACCAGGCCCGTCGCCAATACTTCCGGGAAGGTCCGGGTGAGCCGGGTGCGCCCGACGGAGATGGCCTCCTGCAGGGCGAGCGCTTCCTCCTCCCGACCCAGTTCCTCACTGTCCGCCGGCAATTGTTGCCTTCCCTGTCGACGGGCCGGCTCGAGAGCCCTCAGCCCATGGGTGGTGTGGTGCGGTGACGGCTCGCGCGCCGCTTGTTCAACGCGTCGTCGATCTGCCGCCAGATGTCGTCGCGGACGTCGTTCAGGGCGTCCTTCAGAAGGGGTTCGCGGGAGGTTGCCAGAAAGGGATCAAAGCCAGCGATGCGGGCCTCGAGTATGACCTGCTGCTCGTTCGTGTCCCGGCCTTTCACGGACAGCTCGAGATCCACGGCATCTGGCCGGAACCTGCGCAGCCGCCGGTTGAGCTTGCTGAAGCGGGCGAGCACCTCCTCTCGTTCCGATTCGCTGAATCCCACCCCAAGGCGTATGGGCGCTACGTCGCCCCGGGCGCTGCCTTCAACGGGTTCGGTCGTCATGGCTCCTCTCCGTCCAGGGCCCGTGACGGTGGGCTTAGGTCGTGCACCTGCCGGTCGGGCCTTCGTCCTGGCGCTGTCTGTCACACTGTTATGAGTCGGGCGGCTCTGTGCAGGGACCATTCGGACGACATGCGGCGATACGGGCAGCGGGCTGAGGGCCGGCGGCGGGGTGGGTGATGTCCCGAACACAGCGCCAGGCGAGTCCCTGTCACCTGCTCCGCGCGGGAACCGCGATGTCAACCTCGAGCTGGACCCAGCCGAGCGTGCGAGCGTTCGCATGCATGAGGCTCGTGGTGGCCACTTGAAGGTCGAGGTGATGGCCGGCGGTCGGGCTGTAGGCGATGCCCGACAGGTCGAGTCCGAAGGTGCGCGGGGCGTGTGACAGAGGCGCGACCAGCAGCGGCGTCTCCTGCAGGTTGACGACCTCGCCGGCTTCCCGGTCGACGAGCTTGAGGAACAGGTGCGCAGCGGTGCCGACACCGCTCACACGCAGTCGGGCGGTGGGGATTCCCACGAGCTCGAGCGGTCCGTCTTCCGCGACCGCGACCTCGAGCGTCAGGGTGTGAGGATCGCCGGGGGGCGAGGGTGTGGCGATCGTGAGTGGCAGACCGCTGGGTGCCAGGCCGCTCGTGGGGAGCGGCGTGACGAGCAGCCGACCCGCCGCCGAAGTGGTGTGCAGAGAGGTGTCTGGGGGCGGGAAGTCGTCGGCGGCGCGCCACCCTCCCTCGTTCGTGCGGTACTCGACTGGCGCACCGGTGTCGACCTCCCACCCCCGCAGGTAGCGCGCAAACCAGTCGAGTATCGCATCGTCTAGGTGCGCCCGGTCATCGAGAACCTCGTAGGAGGCGGGACAGAGGACGTGGCCACCGCAGAAGACGACGAGCTTGGCGGGGGCGCCCCCAGCGCGGACGTGTTGGAAGATGGCGTTGCCCTCGCTGAGATCGAACAGCGTGTCGACGCTTCCCTGCATGACGAGTGTCGGGATCCGAACCGGGTTGTCGCGCCCGTAGACCGCGAGGCTCGAACGGCCGAAGAAGTCGAGGGTGGCCTGTGACAGACGGTTCGCCGCGAGCCCTTCGACTTCGGCACGATGAAGCGCTGGGTGGAGCCCCCCCGCCTGGGGTCCGGCCGGATTGCGGGGGTCGAGGCCTTCGAAGTCGGCGGCTGCCGTCCCGTTCAGATAGAAGTAGTAGCCCCAGCCCGCGTTGATTACCCGCCCCGAGTAGAAGGAGTAGCGCAGGTCATACCACGTGATTTCGGGGGCGATGGCATCGATGCGAGGATCAAAGCCGCTGGTCGCGAACTGGACCGCGCCGCCGTAGGACCGCCCGGTCCATCCGACGATGGGGTCTCCCGGGGCCTCGAGCGCGATCTCGGGCCGGGTCGTGATGACCCAGTCGAGCAGTGCGCTCACGTCGCGTCCCTCGGCCTCGGGCTTGTCGAGATGGACGACGCCACCCGAATAGCCGAAGCCTCGGGCGTCCCAGGTGAGTACGGCGTAGCCGTCCACGAGGAGCCGTTCGAGTGTGCTGCCCGCGGTCACCTCCCGTTCGCCGTGCCCGCCCCAGCCGTGCGAGCGCAGGACGAGGGGGACGGGGCTGGCGCCACTCGCGCCGGACGGCAGGAACAGGGTCGAGTAGAGTGGGGTGCCATCGAAGGAGGTGACTACCTGCCTGAGCCGTCTGGTCTCCGCCCCCCTGGCGGTAGCCGGAGGGGCCACGGCCCCGGACGCCGCCGCAGGCGGCGGGCGGGTGGGCCAGACGCTCAGCGACAGCAGGCCCACGAGCACGAGCGCCAGGCCGCGCGTCACAGCCCTGATCACGATGCCTCCTCCCGGATCGGCTGCCCCTCCTCCCACGTCCGCCGCACAGCGGATCCACACGGAGGGTCTTTCGCCGCCGCAAGGCCCGCTTTCGGTCCTGCCACGGGGCTCGCACCTTGCCTCACTGCCAGTCCGATCCGGTAGCTCCTGCCGGATGTTCGTACGCAAGTCCCGCTGCCCCGGCGTGTCCGGACAGGCAGCCGACGGGCTTCCAACCGGTCGGTAAGGAAGCGGTAGTGTCGCTGATGGGGAGAACGAACCGCAGCGAACGCTGACCGGTCCCCCGGCGGGTGCTCCCGGAAGCCTGGGCTGCGGAGTTGCGCCCCGATGCTTGGAGTTGCTGCAGGAGCCTGCCGTCATGAAGGTCATCCCGCCACTCTCCGGCCATGAACTGCTCCTCGTCGTCTTTCAGTTCGCGCTCCTGCTCCTCGTCGCGCGGACCCTGGGCGAGATCGTGCGTCGCTTCGGGCTGCCGTCGGTCGTGGGTGAGCTGCTGGCCGGCTTCGTGCTTGGCCACACCCTGTTCGGCAACTTCTTCCCGCGCGCCTTCGAGGCCGTCTTCCCCCAGACGACGCAGCAGTTCCACCTCATCGAAGTGATCATGTGGGTGGGCGTGATCATGCTGCTCGTCCTCACCGGCCTCGAGACCGACACCGAGCTCATCGTCCGCAAAGGCAAGGGCGCCGCCGCCATCTCGATCGGTGGCATCGTCTTCCCGTTCCTGACGGGCGCCGCGCTCGGCCTCGTCCTCCCCCAGGAGTTCCTCGCACGCCCCGACCAGCGCTTCGTGTTCGCGCTGTTCATCGGCACCGCCATGAGCATCTCCGCGATCCCCGTCATCGCCAAGATCCTCATGGAGATGAACGTCATACGCCGCGACCTCGGCCAGATCACCCTCGCGGCGGGCATGATCGACGACACCGCGGGCTGGATCCTGCTGTCGGTCGTCGCCGGCCTCGCGAGCAGCGGAACCGTGAGCTTCGGATCGGCGGGCATGGCGATCCTGTCGGTACTCGTCATCTTCGTCCTTGCCTTCACCGTCGGCCGGAAGTTCGTGCAATGGGCCATGCGCATGCTCGACGTCCACCTCGGCGGCGACATGGTCCTGATCACCGGGCTCATGGTGATCGCACTGCTCTTCGGCTCACTCACCCACCTGCTGCACCTCGAGGCGGTACTGGGCGCCTTCATCGCCGGGATCCTGGTCGGCGAGGTGAAGCGCTTCGACCACCGCCTCCAGCACATCTTCGAGCAGCTCACCCTCGGCGTGTTCGCCCCGGTCTTCTTCGCCATGTCCGGCATCCGCGTGAACCTCGCCGAGCTCGCGCGGCCCACGACCGCGCTCGTCGCCGCGGTCGTGCTCGGCGTCGCCATCCTCGGCAAGTTCGTCGGCGTGTACGCCGGCGCGAAGGTGAGCCGGATGGGCCACTGGGAGGCGCTGTCGCTCGGCGCCGCGATGAACGCACGCGGGGCCATCGAGATCATCGTGGCGACGATCGGGCTGAGCCTCGGCGTGCTCACCCTGCCCATGTACTCGATCATCCTCATGATCTCGATCGTGACCTCCATCATGGCACCCCCGCTCCTGCGCTGGACCCTCCGCCGCGCCGAGTTCTCCGAGGAGGAGGAGGAGCGCCTCGAGGCGGAAGAGCGACGGGAGGAGAGCTTCATCGCGAACCTCAAGCGGGTGCTGCTGCCCTCGACCGGAGGCCCGAAATCACAGATCGCCGCGCAGGTCCTCGGCCTCCTCATCGAAGGCGAAGACGTCGAGGTCACCCGCATGGTCGTGAAGGACTCCCAGGTGGTGGACGGCGACCCGCGGCTCGAGCGGATCGACGAGCGCTTCGAGCACGTGCGGAAGGTCGAGCGGGAATGCGAGGATGGCATCGCTCCGGTCGTGCTCAACGAGGCCCGGCAGGGCTACGACCTGCTCGTCCTCGCCGCCACGGAGGAGGGCGCGAAGGGGAGCGGCGGCCCACTCTTCAAGGACTTCGTCGACGAGATCATCCAGGACGCCCCCTGCCCCATCCTCATGGTCGCGGTGCGGCCAGACGAGGAGGAAGAAGGCGACGGCGACCTCGACCTCCGCCACATCCTCCTGCCCATGCACGGCACCCAGGACGACCGGCGGGCTGCCGAGATCGCATTCTGGCTCGCACGCGACCGCGACATCGTCGTCGACGTCCTCCACGTCGTGAGCGGCCGTCACCACGAGACCCTCACGGAAACCGAGGAGGTCTCGGCGTCCGAGGCGCTCGAGATGGGCGAGGACCTCGTCAACGAGATCGCCGACATCGGTCATGCCATCGGCGCCACGGTCCACACCGAGGTGCTCGTCGCCGCCCAGCGTGAGGATGCGATCGTCAACTACGCCCACGAACAGGCAGACCTCATCGTCCTCACCGCAGACCACCGGCCCGTCAGCCAACGGGCGTTCTTCGGTCACGAGACCGACCACATTTTGCGGGAGGCGCCCTGTCCGGTCCTGGTCGTTACCGGAAGCTGACGAATATCGCGCCCCCCCGGCTGCAGTCAGTCGGACGAATATGCTGGCGTCGTCCCGAATTTCCCTCTTCGGCTTGATAACTAGCCGTATTGTGCCGATACTTTCGGTGCGAGGCGTGGGACGGGCTCGTTGTCTAAGGGGGACGATGAAGCGGCGAAGACTGCTCGTCGTCGTCGCCCTGCTCATGGCCCTCCAGGGCGCTCTTCTGCCGGGAGACGGGGAGGCCCACTACTCGTCCTACTGCGGACAGAGCCAGGATGGCTACACGATCACAACGAGATTCGAAGGCGAGTGGAACGACGGGGCAGGGCACTGGCACGTGTACAGCCACCGGCGCTGGGACGCTTGGGAGATCCATGAGCGTGAGGTGAAGCTCTGCCCCCATGGGTTGCCATGAAAAAGCCGTCGAGCACACTCGTCGACCGCCCTGCCCACCGGGACTGGACCATTTGGGCGGCCAGCGTCTTAGTGGCCGTCGCCCACCTGTGGGACGTCGTGGACATCTACGTCCTGGATCGGCGGATATACCGGGTGCTCGGTCCGCAGGGCTCACTCATGACCCTCTTGGCCGAGCTCCTGCTTGCGGCAATGACCGCCACCTTCGTCGTCGTCGTGCTGACGACGACGCGACGGGCGATCCGAAGCTGGCGCTACCAGCGCTACCTGATGCAGAACGTCACGATACTCACGTCGGCGGGGAGCGCCCGCCGGGCACTCCGATCCCATGCCCCGAGCGCCGTTCCGATCTCCTTGGCCAGCAACGGCCCCAGTGGGGAGCGGGAGAGCCTGCCATCGCCACGTCCCCGACCGGCTCTCGTTCGACTGCGCTTCAGCGGCGACCAGGGTGGTCCTTCGACTGGGGCCGAGGGCAGTCTTCCCGGTAAAGGCTGAGCCCCTCTCGGCCGGAGGGAACGAAGTACGCCATGAGGGAACCTCCGCCCTCCGTCGGGCTCATTGCGCAGCGCCTCGTGCGGGGGATCGGCAGAAACGAGACCCTCGATCCCCTGGCGGAGGCCGTGGAGGGTGCGGTTGCGGGCGTGGTCCGCCACTCGAAGCTGAGGGACGTCATGCGCGGAGCATGGTTGGGTCACGCACTGCATCCCCTTCTCACCGACTTCACGGCAGGCCCTTGGATGGCCGCCTCCTTCCTCGACCTCTTCGGCCCCAAGGGATCCTCCCCAGCCGCCCGCCGTCTGGTCGGGCTCGGGCTCGTAGCGGCCCTGCCCACCCTGCTCTCCGGCTTCGTCGACTGGGAGCAGACGGAAGGCCCGGAGCGCCGGGTCGGGCTCGTGCACGCCGGGACGAGCAGCCTCGCGACCTTCCTCTACGGCTGCTCGTTCCTTGCCCGACGCAGGGGCAACGAGAGGGGCGGCGTCATTTTCGGCCTGCTCGGTGGCGTGGTGGCATTCTGGGACGGCTACCTGGGAGGCGATCTCGCGCTGGTTGGAAGAGTGGGCGAGGGACGGCGTCTGGGACGCCGGGGTGGCCGCAGCTCGTCAGCTGGGGGCCTCGGGCCCGTCCACGAGCCGCCACTCGTCTGACTCGATGTCCAAGCCGGGGCGTCGCCGGCCGCTACGGTTCCACCATGCCGGTCGCACCCTCGCCTGCTCCTGCAGCCAGGCGTAGTGACGGAGCGCCTCCCGCTTGGCCGGGACCGTGATCAGGAAGCCGACGATCGCCCAGCGTCGGGCACCACGGGGCGTGTGCACGGTGATCGCGCTCAGGCTCGCGGCGGACCACCCGTAGAGCAGGGCGTTGTAGGCCGGCACCCACGAGGGCTTGAAGCCCTCGGCATGCTCGAGCAGTGGCAGGCCGCGCCGGAGCGACCAGGGCCAGACGTCGAAGTGCAGGACGACCGTGCCGAGGGCGGAGCCTGCCGCCGCGGCGAGCAGCCGGGAGGCGCGACCGCGACGGGCGGCCGTCGTCCAGGCGGCGAGAACGGCGGCCCAAAGGGCCGTCGCCCCCCCCAGGCCGAGCCAGCGCTGCAGGAAGAGCCCGGAGCCTCCTCCCAGTTCGAAGAGGAAGTGAGCCCCCGTCCCGGCGCAGACGAGCTGATGGAGCGACATCCGCTCGTACCGCTCCCCCAGCGTGCGGTCCCGCGTCACGCGATCCGCACGGGCAGGCGACGGGTCCCCCAGGCACCCGCGACATCCTCGAACGTGCCCGCGCATCGGGCGCCACAGGAGCCGCAGCGGCCCCCTGCTTCAAGCCGGTAGCCAGAGACGGCGTAGACGTCCCGCTCGATGACCGGCTGACCGCAGCCGTGGCAGATTGTGGTGGCCCCTTCCCGGTCCCGAATGTTGCCCGTGTAGGCGTAGCGAAGGCCGTTTCGCAGCGCGATTGCCCGAGCCCGCTTGAGCGTGGCCGGCGGGGTGGGGGGCACGTCGAGAAGCTTGAAGTCCGGGTGGAACGCCGTGAAGTGCAGCGGCACCTCGGGACCGAGGTTGCAGACCACCCATGACGTGAGCCGCTCGATCTCGCCGTCGGAGTCGTTGTAGCCCGGGATGAGCAGCGTGGTGATCTCGAACCAGACGTTCGTCTCGTGGCGCAGGTAGCTCAAGGTCTCGAGGACGGGCTCGAGCCGCCCACTGCATACCCGTTGGTAGAAGTCGTTGGTAAATGCCTTGAGGTCGACGTTCGCCGCGTCCATGTGGCGAAAGAATTCGGCGCGGGGTTCTGAGCAGACGTAGCCTGCTGTGACGGCGACCGTTCGGATCCCCAGCTCGTGACAGGCGCCAGCCACGTCAACCGCGTACTCGTGGAAGATGACCGGGTCGTTGTAGGTGAAAGCGACGCTTCGGCAGCCGAGGCGGGCCGCTGAATTCGCGATCGCTTCGGGTGAGGCTTCGGCGGCGAGGGTCTCGACCTCCCGGGATTTGCTGATGTCCCAGTTCTGGCAGAAGCGGCAGGCGAGGTTGCAGCCAGCCGTGCCAAATGACAGCACGGGAGAGCCCGGCAGGAAATGGTTGAGCGGTTTCTTCTCGATCGGGTCGACGCAGAATCCGCTTGAACGTCCGTAGGTCGTGAGAACGATTTCGTCGTCCTGCCGGCCCCGTACGAAGCACAGGCCACGCTGACCTTCGTTCAGCCGACACGAGCGTGGGCACAGGTCGCATTGGACGCGCCCGTCATCCAGCGCATGCCAGTACCGCGTCGACACGATAGCTGCGGGGTCGGCATCGAGGATAGCCATGTCGCCTCCAGCACCTGACCCGAAAGGAACGGCCCCAAAGATATCGGTGCTAGCGACGAGCGGTCGACCCCGTCAACCTACGGCGACGGCGGTCGCCTCGGGGCGCCGACTGCCTGTGCGTGAGACCCACGCGAGGAGCTCCGCGTCTTGGATGAGGTGACGGTTTCCCAGGAAGCGGCCGAGGACGCGACGGCGGGC
This sequence comes from Nitriliruptorales bacterium, assembly GCA_046263195.1. Lineage (GTDB taxonomy): Bacteria > Actinomycetota > Nitriliruptoria > Nitriliruptorales > JAHWKO01 > JBHELG01. The sequence goes on from JBHELG010000041.1 coordinate 27,937, forward strand.
GTTGTGCCCGAGCCGGGCCGCCGTGGCCGGGTCGGAGAGCAGCCGCTCAACCCTACGAGCGAAGGTCGCAAGGTCGTTCGGGTCAGACACGAGCATGCCGTGCTTGCCGTCGACGATCTGATCCTGGATGCCGCCCACCCCGCTGGCAACCACGGGCCTCGCCTTCCACATCGCCTCGGTCACCGTGAGCCCGAAACCTTCGGCGAGACTCTTCTGTACGACGAGAGCAGCATGCCGTTGGATCGCGTTCACCATCGCGGCGTTCTCATCGAGATCGTCCATGGGCAGGCATACG
>JBHELG010000042.1:0-6173 GCA_046263195.1 Nitriliruptorales bacterium
CATCGCAGGAGACGATGCGGTGCTCGAGTGCCAGCAGCAGCTCCAGGGGCAGGCCTTCGATGACCTCGACCACCCCGGCGCGCTGCACCTTGCCGACCAGGTCCACCGCCCTCGCCGTGGCCCGCTGCATATCCCGTAGCGCCTCCGACAGCTCGGCCAGCAACCCCGTCCCTTGCGCCAACGTCAGCGACTTATCGGCAAGGTCAGGCATCGTCGGTGAGTTGGGCATCGGCCCGTCGGCCGAAGACAACCGCCCACTGTCAGGGTTGGTAGCAGACTGGTTTTGAAATAGCGTGTCGTCGTTCATGCCCCAAATATATGTCATGGGTGTGACATCTCGGCTGGGAGTTTACGTTAGAGTTTGTGGAAAAGCGGTTCCGGCTGATGATGGTCTACTCTGAGAGAGGCCTGGAAGTAAGTCCTCGGAAAGCGACGCGAGCGGGCCGGCCGAAAATTGTTTTTCCAATGTATCAGCTAGCGGCTCTTCGATGGTCCGTCCACTAAGTCTGAAAGCGGTCCCTTCAGGTATGCTCGTTATTCAGGTCTAAAGCGCCATGAATGTAGGCAGGCTCTCTTGCTGTCGTTTGGGGGGGCGTCGTTGGATGCTCGGGATCACGTGGTGCTGCTGGGGCGGCGACAGGGATTGCGTCGCGACAACTCGCTGTTGTGACTTTCAGCTGGTCCGCCGGGGGACGAACGCTTCGCGCAACTCACGAACGCTGGTGACGGCAGCTGCGGCAGGAAGGTTCCGTTCGCGCTTGAACGCGGAGCGGACACAGGCTACGTTCTCGAACGTATGTTCGGAAACCTGCCGTTTGCACACCTGACCGTCCGCTCGAGCTACTCACTGCGGGACGGGGCGATCCGTCCGCGTGAGATAGCCGCCGGCGCCGCGCTCAAAGGAATGAGTCACATCGCGCTCACCGACCGCGATGGGCTGTACGGGGCCGTCCGCTTCGCGCAGGCCTGCGAGGCGACGGGTATCACGCCCATTTTCGGCGCCGACCTGGCGCTCGAGCCCGACTCGACACGGCCGGGGTGGGCTGTGAAGCGGGGAGGACGCGTCCGGAGCCACGAAGCCGCTCCCGTCTCGGACAGGGGATCGCTTGATTCTGACCCATTCGATCCACGGCTGAGGCGTCCCAGCCGCGGTCCGGCTTGGCTCGAGGACGACGCGCCGCGGATCGTCCTCCTCGCTCGTGACGGCCGCGGCTACGGCAGCCTCTGCCGCGCGGTCTCCGCGGCTCACTGCCGGACTGACGGCAGGGGGAATCGGGGGGACGGCCGGGGAAGTCGGGGGGACGGCCGGGGAAGTTATGTGCGCTCCTCACCACACCTGACATGGGAGGACGCAGTCGTCCGCCCCGAGGGGCTCTACGTCCTGTTAGGAGTGGACTCGCCATTCGGGCGGCTCGTCTCTTCGGGACGGCTCGACGCTGCCGCCGCCGAAGCGCGACGCTGGATCGAGGCGTTCGGCCCGGAGGCGGTGCTCATCGCCGTCCGTCATCACCTCGCCGAAGGCGACGACCTGCGAGCCGCACGCATGGTCACCATCGCCGACCGGCTCGGATTGGCGGCTGTCGCCGTCAACGACGTGCGGTACCTCATCAAGGACGACGCCTACATAGCCGACGTATTGGCCTGCGTGCGCGGGCAGGTGCCGGTCGCGGCGCATCACATCGCCCGCCGCACCGCCGAGGGCTGGTTGAAGCAAGCGACCGACCTCCTGCACATCCCACTCTTTCGCGACCGTCCCGACCTTCTCGCTAGCGCATACCGGGTCGCCACCTCCTGCGAGGTCGACCTCGGCCTGCACCGCACCCGCCTCCCGCGACTCACCGGTCTCGAACCGTCCCTGGCTGCCCGCGAGCTCCATACCCGCTGCTGGGCAGGAGTCGCCGAACGTTACGAACAGGTCGCGACGAGTGTGGCCGACCGGCTCGCCGACGAGCTGGCCATGGTCGACGAGCTCGGCCTCCACGACTACTTCCTCTCGGTCGCGCAGATCGTCGACGATATCCGCGCCCTGGGTGTCCTCTGTGCCTGCCGCGGATCAGCAGCCGGAAGCCTCATCTGCTACGCGCTACGAATCAGCGACGTCGATCCCATCGCCAACGAGCTCGTCTTCGAGCGCTTCATGAACCCCTACCGTGAGGAACTGCCCGATATCGACATCGACGTCGAATCCTCCCGTCGCGAGGACGTCTACCGCATGGTGATCGACCGCTTCGGCGAGGAGCGCACCGCCTGCGTCAGCATGATCTCACGCTTTCAGGCCCGTATGGCCATCCGCGAGGTGGGCAAGGTCCTCGGCTTGCCCCCCGAGGAGATCGACCTCGTTGCCAAGACGTTCCGTAACGTGCGCGCCCGAGACGTCCGCGAGGCGATGGGGCGCCTACCCGAGCTGAAGGGTGCCCGGCTCGACGCCGGCCAGCTCACCACCCTCTTCCAGGTGGTCGAGCGCATCGACGGTTTCCCTCGTCACCTCGCGCTTCACCCGTGTGGAATCGTGCTCGGCGACGCGGCGCTCCTGGACCGCACCCCCGTCGAACGCTCGGCGAACGGGTTCTCGATGACCCAGTTCGACAAGGACGACGTCGCCGCGCTCGGGCTGTTGAAGCTCGACGTGCTCGCGGTGCGCTTGCTGTCGGCGATGCGCCATGCCCTCGACCTCCTGCCCAGGACTCGGGGGAGGCAGCTCGATTTCCATGCCATTCCGGAAGAGGACCCGGCGGCTTTCGACCTGCTGCGCTCCACGCGTTCGATCGGGGTCTTCCAAGTCGAGTCGCCGGGGCAGCGTGAGCTGCTCGGACGTCTTCAGCCGGAGGGGTTCGGGGATCTCGTGACCGAGATCTCGCTGTTCCGACCCGGCCCGGTGAAGGCTGACATGATCGGACCCTACGTTGCCCGCCGGCTCGAGCAGCGCAGCCTCGAGGCGACCGACGCCGGCGGCCCAGCCCAGCCGGCGCCTGAGGCTGTGGGCAAATCGGCGAACTACACCCATCCCCTGCTCACCCCGGCACTTGCAGAAACCTTCGGGGTGATCATTTACCACGAGCAGGTCATGCAAGTCGTGGCGGCACTCACCGGCTGCGACCTGTCCTATGCAGACGTTGTGCGACGCCAACTCGCCGATGCCGAACAACTGCCGGCGTTGCGAGTCTGGGCGCTCGCGCGTGCACGTGACCACGGCCTGGACCCCGCCACCGCCGGGGCGGTGTGGCAGCAGGTGGAATCGTTCGCGGCGTTCGGGTTCTGCAAGGCTCACGCAGCGGCCTTCGCGGTTCCCACCTACCGCTCAGCGTGGTTGAAGGCCCACTACATGCCGGAGTTCGTGGCCGGGCTGCTCACCCACGACCCCGGCATGTATCCGCGCCGGCTCATCCTCGACGACGCCCGCCAGTTCGGCGTGGCGGTGCTGGGCCCCGACGTGAACCTCTCGGCTGCGGAGTACACGGTCGCATGCATCGACGAGGACCTCGCCGATCGCCTGCTCGAGCTCGATGGGGAGCGGTTGCCACCCGGATGGCGTCGGGTCGAGGGGCGGCCACGGCCGATCCCACCATCTGGGTTTGATGCCGGCGAGGCGGGCGAAGGGCTGCGGTGGGCGGTGCGGATCGGGCTGCAGGACGTCAAGGGGATGAGCGACGCCGAGCGCGAGACCTTGGTCGCCGGACGGCCGTACACGACGCTGAAGGACCTTCGCCGCCGGGGCGGGTTGTCATGCCCGACCGCCGAGAACCTGTGCAAGGCCGGTGCCCTCGGGACCATCTGCGCTCTCGACCGTCGCGCAACCCTGCTCGCCGTTGAAGAGGCGTGGGGGAGAGGAGGGGAGCGCCCAAAGGGGCGTCTGGTCGGGACCGATCCGGAGCAGGCCACCTTCGACCTCTACGCCGACCACGAGCCGCGACTGCCTGCCGTTAGCGACGCCGACGCGATCCGCGATGAACTCGAGGTGCTCGGCCTGGACGTATCCCGCCACGTCGTCGCTTGCTACGAGCCGCTGTTGTCTCTTCTTGGCGTGGTACGTGCCGTCGACCTGATCCGTCACCGCGACGGGGAGCGTATTCGGGTTGCGGGAGTCCGGGTCGCCCTGCAGTCCCCGCCGGTGCGCTCCGGTCAGCGGGTGCTGTTCCTCTCCCTCGACGACCGTACCGGGGTGAGCCAGTCGAACTTCTTCGAACGGGTGCTCGACGACCATGCCTGGACCGTGCTGCACGCATGGCTCGTCGTCGTCGAGGGTCGGCTACGCCGTAGCGGTGCCCGAGGCGTTTCGATCGTCGCGGAGCGGGCCTGGGATCTCACCAGACTTTGGCGTGCGTGGCATGAGGGAAGTCTCGCAGCCGCGCTCGCTCACATCGGACCTCCGCCCATCCACGAACGCGATGCCCCGGCACCGGCCGGACTCGCAGCTTCGATGTTCGCCTCAGGTACTCGCAGCGCCTGAGCTGCTGCCGTCGACGGGACCACCTGGACTAGGCTCGCAGGCGCAGTGTCGAGACTATGGCTCCTTGCCCTCAGCGTCGCCACGTCGCTCGTTTTGAGCCTGTCCTGCGGCACCTGCTCATCCGACTCCGCTGGCCCGCTGCCCGCCCACTCCTCTGCTGTATGGCACGCGTCAGCGGCTGCGCCAACCAGCCCCTCGCAGGCTGACGACGTCTACGCCGCCACCTTCACGAGCCACCTGCCAGCGGCGGTGGCGAACATCCGGCCCCTCGTCTACGTGCCCAACACCCGTGACGCGATGGTGGACGTCATCGACCCCGCAACCATGACCGTCGTCGACCATTTCCGGGTCGGCACGATCCCCCACCACGTCACGCCGTCGTGGGACCTGCGCCTGCTTTACGTCGACAACACCCAGGGTGACTCCCTCACGGTCATCGACGCCCGCACGGCAAAGCCCGTGACCACCATCCCGGTCGTCGACCCCTACAACCTCTACTTCACGCCCGACGGCAGCCGCGCCATCGTCGTGGCCGAGCGCTTCAACCGCCTCGACGTCCGCGATCCGCACACCTGGGCTCTGCTCGGCAGCATCCCGATCCCGGGTAACGGCCCGGACCACCTCGACTTCACCGCGGACGGCTACGAACTTCTCATCACGACCGAGTTCGATGGAAACCTCTTCCGAGTCGACCCCTACGGTCTGCGCGTCACAGGTCAACTCCACCTCGGCGGGCTTCCGGTGGACGTGCGCCTGTCCCCGGACGGATCCGTCTTCTTCGTGGCAAATCAGGGACGGCACGGAGTATCGGTCGTTGACGCGAAGGAGCTACGCGAGCTCGCGTTCCTGCCCACCGGCCGGGGTGCCCACGGGCTGGCCCTCAGCCGTGACGGGCGTTCGCTCTACGTCAGCAACCGGCTCGCCGGATCGATCTCCGACATCGACCTCTCCACACGACGCGTGATCGCCACCTGGAACGTCGGAGGCAGCCCAGACATGCTCCAGGTATCCCCGGACGGATCCCAGCTGTGGACGGCTCATCGCTACCACAACGCGGTCATCGTCATCGACACGACGAGAGGCAAGGTCCTACATCGCATCAAGGTGGGACGCGGCCCGCACGGGCTGACCCTCTTTCCTCAGCCCGGCCGTTTCAGCCTCGGTCACAACGGCGTCTACCGCTGACCCATCCGTCGGGCAGGCGTCGTCGCCTGGTCGATCTATACCCCCGCCACCTCGCCGTGCGTGTAGGCCGTCTCAGAATGCTGGGACAGGTCGAGTCCCCGCAGTTCCTCATCCGGAGTGACCCGCAGCCCGATCGTCGCGTCGACGACCTTGGCGATCACGAAGGACAGGACGCCTGAGTAGACGAGCGTGGCGGCTACCGCGACGAACTGCTTGACGAGCAGGGCCACCCCGCCGCCGGCAACGAGGCCGTCGGCCCCGAGCGAGTTCACGGCGGTGTCGCCGAAGACCCCGAGCAGGAGGGAGCCGACGATCCCACCGACGAGGTGGACGGCCACCACGTCGTACGAGTCGTCGTAGCCGACACGGAACTTGATCTGGACGGCCAGGTAGCACACGCCGCCGGCCACGAACCCGATGACGATGGGGGAAAGGCCGCCCACGAACCCCGCGCACGGCGTGATCGCGACGAGCCCGGCGACCGCCCCGGACGCGGCGCCGAGGGTCGTCGCGTTTCCACCACGAATCTTCTCGACGACGA
>JBHELG010000043.1:0-21609 GCA_046263195.1 Nitriliruptorales bacterium
CACCAGCTGGTAGGGCCAGTACGAGCGCAACCCCACCGTGGCGAACAGGGCCCGCCACAGCACGATCGGCAGGGTCGACCAGTGCTCGTTGTGGGGCACGAACAGGCCCCGCACATCCTCGAGCCGTCGATCGGTGAGAAAGACCCACTCGTCTATGACGAACCACTGGCCCCTGCTCACCACCACGAGCACAGCCAGGCCGACCACCAGCGTCAGCACATGCACGCCACGCGCCCAACTCGACCCGCGACGATAGCGCTCCCCAGCGGCCACCCCCGCTCGATCCAGGGCCGGCTCGCTCGCGACCTCGGTCACTCGCGCCACCCTCCGATGCCTACCTCACGTCCAGCAGTGGTCTTGTCCTCGCGCTTCGTTTGAGAAACTCGCTACGGCGGAAGTGAATTGCGGCCCTGGGGGAGACAGGGCGGAGGACCAGGAGTAGCGCGGAATTGTCCCCCTGGTCTCGTACCCTGTGAGCCTTCATTGCCCTGTCGCTTCGACCTCGCTCGCAACCGGCGTCGCAGGGGCTTACTCGCTTGGGCCGGGTTGCCGGGCTGGCGAGCTCCTCGTGAGACGACCATCACGAGTCCGGGACGACGGCGCCGTCACGATCGCTCGGAGCGTAACTTTCCACCAATCCTCTTTGCACGCCCCCGCTGCCCCTGTTGCACGGTTGGTGCCCGATGCCAACACGCATATGGTGGTCACGGGAATCACCGGGAGAGGTACATGGGAGCGGCAGGATCGTTCGAAGGTGACAAGGGGCTGGCCCTCACCGCTGTCGACTGGCTGGTGGACCACCATCGCACGAAGGAGTTGGAACGGCGCCAGATGGTCGAGGACCTCGAACTCAAACCAGGCGATGTCGTTCTGGACCTGGGGTGCGGACCGGGGTTGTGGACCCAGTTGATGGCGGAGCAGGTGGCCCCGAACGGCAAGATCATCGGCGCCGATTTATCGCCTGGGCTGATCCGCTACGCCGTGGATGTCGCCTGCACCTCTGTCCCTGACCTCACCGCCTTCGTCATGGCCGACTTCTACCGGATACCGTTCGCCGACGACACCTTCGACGCCGTCTTCTTCGGTAATTGCCTCGCCTACGTCTCCGATGCCGTCACGCTGCTCGAGGAGCACAAGCGCGTCACCCGAGCCGGTGGGCGCGTCATTGCCAAGGATTTCGACGGGGCCGTCATCATCTTCAATCCGCTCGACGTCCAACTGTCCCTCACCGTCATGAGAGCGGCAGCCCGGGCGCTCACCGAGCAGCCGCGGGACCCTCCCTTCGACAACTTCGTGGGCCGGAAACTGCACGGGTTCTTCGTGCGCGCCGGCTTCCGAGAAGTGTCGACCCGCACCTATGCCGTTCAGAAGGTGGCGCCTCTGTCACCCGAAGCCAAGCGGTACATCGCGGGCAACGCAGGCTGGTACGGCGACACAGCTGCGCCCTACTTGTCACGAGACGAACTGCGCCAATGGCAGGCGGCGTTCGACCCGGAGGCAGACGAGTACATCCTGGACCGCGACGACTTCTACTTCTGCATGCTCGAGATGGTGACCGTCGCGCGTGCTCCATAGCTCCACCGACCGGCATGAGAGTCCCTTCCACCAGGGTCGACCAGCCTGCTCGCTGTGATCACCGACGCATCCCCTGCCGATCTGATCATCTCCAGCGAGATTCGCGCCGCCTCGTCGGGACCCCAGACCAGGGGGGAATGGCACCAAACCCTCCCGGGGTCGATTCACTGTAGGTGGAACAACGGGAGATGATGACCGACGTTTTGGCGCTAGCGACCTCTCCGAGCCACGAGCCCGAGAAGGCAGCCGAAGTCGCTGGCCTCGTCTACGTGAGCGACGAAGAGCCCGGCATCCGACGTCGCCGCTGCGGCAGGGGGTTCGCCTACTACAACCTGGACGGCAACCTGATCCAAGACGGCTCCCTGAAGGATCGAATCAAGGGCCTAGCTGTTCCGCCGGCATGGAGTGACGTTTGGATCTGTCCCGACCCGGACGGGCATATGCAGGCGACCGGGCGTGACAAACGTGGTCGCAAGCAGTACCTCTACCACGAACGTTGGCGTGAAGTTCGCGATGCAACGAAGTTCCACCGTCTGAGTACCTTCGGCCACGCCCTGAGCCTGGTGCGAGCGACCGTCCACAGTGATCTCAGCCTGCGGACCATGTCACGGGAGAAGGTCATGGCTATCGCTGTCGCGCTGCTCGACGAGAGCCTCATTCGAGTGGGCAACGACGAGTACACGCGGGCAAACGGCTCGTACGGCCTGACCACGCTGCGCGCCGAGCACATCGATCTGTCCTCGACCCGGGTGCGTCTGCACTTCGTGGGCAAGGGCGGGAAGCAACGCGAAGTGACCGTGCGTGACCGCCGTCTCGCCCGCATGCTCCGGCGCTGCGAGGAGATCCCCGGCCAGTGCCTGTTCGGCTACGAGACGGACTCAGGCTGGAGCCGGGTCGAGTCCGGGGACATAAACGACTGGCTGCGTGAGAGGACGGGTGAGGACTTCACATCGAAGGACTTCCGGACCTGGGGCGGCACGGTGGTCGCAGCTGCCACGTTGCACGAGCTGGGACCGCCTGCATCGGAACAGGAGGCCGAGCAGAAGCTCCTCGCTGCCGTCGATGCCGCGGCGGAACGTCTGGGCAATACCAGGGCGGTAGCCCGCAGCGGCTACGTGCATCCGGCCGTCCCGGTCGCCTACTCCGAAGGGACCTTGTCACAGTCCTTCGAGGCAGCCGAGGAGGCCGAGTGGCTCGACCACGACGAGGTAGCGGTTCTGAACCTTCTCGAGTGGGCCGCCGGCTAGCAGCAGGGGCCCCAAGCTGTGGCAGTCTGTCCTAAATGACCGAATGGCCATGGTCGTTGGCCCTACCCACGACGCCCGGGGGCGGGTAGTCCTGTAGCCGACACCTCGAAGGGGCAGAACATGGCTCGTCGCCAAGAAACACGAGCAGACGCCGGCGAGGCTTGGACGCAGACGATGGAGGGATTGACGAACGCCGCTGCGGAAGTCGTCGGTCAGACGATCCATTGGCAGCAGGACCTCGTGCGGCTCTGGGTGGACACTCAGCAGCGGCTGGCCGGCTTCTGGATGCGGAGCCAGGACGAGACGCCTCGAGCTGGGGAGCGGACGACCGAGGCGAGACCGCGGACCTCGGCCCAAGCCAAACAGCAGTAGACGCACGTTCCTGACGAGGGCTGCGGGCGAACCCGACCACTTCGGCGGGATGATCCCTGCGCTTGCAAACTGTCAGGGGACGAGGAGCAGCTTGCCCGTCGTGCGGCGGTCCTCGAGGTAGCGATGGGCTTCAGCGGCACCCTCGAGCGGCAAGGTGCGGTCGATCCTCACCTCGAGCTCAGCGGCGGTCAGCCAGCGGAACAGATCCCCGGACCGCTGCTGCAACTCTTCTCGGTCGGCAAGATAATGAGCGAGGGAGGGTCGCGTCAGAAACAGTGACCCTTTGCGGTTCAGCACCTGAGGGTCGACAGGCTCGACGGACCCGCTCGACTGGCCGTAGAGGACCATGTAGCCGCGGGGGCGGAGACATTCGAGGCTGCGGTGGAAGGTGTCTCGACCGACGGCGTCATAGACGACGTCCACTCCCAGCCCGCTGGTCAACTCTTTGACCTGCTCGTGGAAGTCGGCCTTCGTGTAATCGATGACGTCGTCCGCCCCCACTCTCCGGGCGAACTCGACCTTTGGGGTCGATGCCGTGGCGATCACCCTGGCTCCACGGCGCTTGGCAAGCTGCACGAGCAGGTGACCAACCCCACCCGCGGCTGCGTGGACCAGCGCCGTATGACCGCCCCGAAGTGGGAAGGCGCTGTGGGAGAGGTAATGGGCCGTGCAGCCCTGCAGCATCAGGGCAGCCGCATGGGTGAGGTCGACCTCGTGGGGGACTGCGACCACGGCGTCCACGGAGACCAGGGCGGTCTCGGCGCAGCTGCCCTGTTGGTTGACGTAGGCGACCCGGTCGCCTTCCTGGACTGCCTCCACCCCCAGGCCCACCGCCTCGACGACGCCGGAACCCTCTACGCCGAGGGTTACCGGCAGGTCCAAGGGATAGAGTCCGCGGCGGTGGTAGGTGTCGATGAAGTTGACGCCGGCGGCTGCAGTGCGGATGAGCACCTGCCCCCGGCCCGGGCTTGGCGTCTCGATGTCTTCGATGCGGAGCACCTCCGGGCCGCCGGTCTCATGCATGCGCACCGCTCGCATGTTCTTCTCCAGAGGTGGTTGGCCGAGCCGCAGTGATCACTCGTGCGGCTTCTTGGCCGGGCAGCCGTCCCACCGTAGCGCTGTGCACAGGTACAGCCTCAAAGACAACGCGCAGTCGCTCGTCCGGATCGACGTGCCGCCTCTGCGACCCCCTGGGTGTTCGTCACGCAAACGGTGTCCGCGGGCGCGGCTGAGGTTCGCCGTCGACCTTGAGGTCGACCCGCTCGTTGTAGAAGCAGAGCAGCCCTGCTATGGCTGTAACCGCCGGGTTGGGGCTGGGGTACGACCACACCACATCGGAAATCACCTGGTCGCCGAGATGCACCGATCGATAGGAAGCGATGCCCTTGTAGGGGCAGCGGGTACGGGCGGAACTCGCCAGCAGAAGGTCGAGCTGGATGTCCTCCTCGGGCAGGTAGTAGCGCACCGGCAGTCCGGTCTCGAACAGCAGCGTCGGTCGTTGCGATTCGGCGAGCGTTCGCCCGTCAAGACTGACCGTGACCTGTCTGGAGCTGGCTATCGCATCTATGCGGTGGTAGGGGTCCCGCGGATGCACGAAAACTTCTTCGTCCTCCTCGAACCACTGGTCCATACGGTCCCAATAGAACGCAACGTAGCCCGCCAGCGGCGGAGCCCCCTCGATCGGCTCCGGGTAGCTCCAGAGAGCGTTCTCGGCCGCCCGATCGCCGACCACGACTGTCCAGTACCGGGCGCCGCCCCTCACCGGACAGTGCGTGTGGTGGGCACTCGGGGTGGCGACATCCATGCGGACGTCCTGCTGTGGGAAGTAGTAGACGGGTAGGTACCCGGTCTCGTGCAGCAGTTTCACCCGCCGGCTATCGGCGATGACCTTCCCATTGAAGAGGACGCGCACCCGTCGTGGGGAGTCCTCGAAGTAGAGCACGTGCCGGGTTTCCAGCTCGAAGTTGAAGACGCCGGCGGTCTGGGGGCCGAACGGCCCGGTTCCCATGGTGAGCGCCATCCCCGTCCATTCCTGTCGTCAACTCCTGGCGTGGGACACGCGAACGACGAGGCGGGTTCCGCCCTCGATCCGGCTGCCCGGCTGCCCTTCAGGGCTCACCTCGAGCTCAGCACTCCTGGATCGTCGCCTCCACGGCCTGCCAGGCCTTGCGCGCCGCGATGAGGACCGGGTCCCAGACCGGCGCGAACGGAGGCGCGTAGGAGAGGTCGACGTTGAGCAGGTCATCGAGCGTCATGTCGTTCCACAAGGCGGCGGCAAAAACGTCGATCCGTTTCGCGGCGCCTTCACGCCCCACGATCTGCGCCCCGAGAAGCGCGCCAGAGCGCTTCTCGGCCACGACTTTCACGGTCAGAGACGAGGCCCCCGGGTAGTAGCCGGCTCGGGTGGTGGATTCGATCCTTTGGCTGACGTGGCGGAACCCGGCCTCCTCGGCCTCGAGTTCGGTCAGACCGGTGCGCGCGACCTCCACATCGCAGATCTTCGAGGCGGCGGTGCCAACGATGCCAGGGAAGGTGGCGTAACCACCGCCGATATTGATTCCGGCCACCCGTCCTTGCTTGTTGGCGTGGGTTCCGAGCGGGATCGCGACGCTCCGGCGGGCCACCCGGTGGAACTTCTCCGTGCAGTCCCCTGCTGCCCAAACACCTGCGGCACTCGTGCGCATGCGCCGATCCACGACGACGCCCTCCGCATCGCCGATCTTCAGGCCGGCATCCCGCACGAGGTCGACGTCGGGGCGTACCCCGAGGCCGAGTACCACGATGTCAGCGGGCAGGTCACCCTTCGAGGTGGCAACCGAGCGGACATGTCCGTCGCGGCCGAGTTCGAACCCCTCGGCGACCTCCTCGAGGTGGAGTTCAACGCCGATCGAAGCGAGGGCGTCCGCGACGAGCCCGCCCATGTCTGGGTCGAGCGTGCGCATCGGCTGGGACGACTGCTCCACGAGTGTGACCTCGAGCCCCCGCAGGACGAGCGCTTCCGCCATCTCGAGTCCGATGTAGCCACCACCGACGACGACCGCTCGTTCGGGCTGGTTCTCCGCGAGCGCCCGAGCGATCCTCTCGCCGTGCTCGAGCGTCTGCAGACCGAATATTCCCTCGCCGTCAGCCCCCGGCACCGGGGGCCTCGCCGGGACCGCGCCGGTCGCCACGACGAGTTGGTCGAAGCCCTCCCAGCGGGTCACGTCCTCGCCCGTCTCCCGAACCTCCACCGCTCGACGGTCGAGGTCGACTGCGACAACCTCGTGACCGACTCGCACATCGATGTCGTAGCGCTTGCGGTGCTCTTCGGGACTGCGTGCGATGAGATCCTCGCGGTCGTCGACCACGCCGCCAAGCCAGAAGGGAATTCCGCAGGCGGAGTAGGAGGTGAACCTTCCCCGCTCGAAGGCGATGATCTCGAGGTCATCAGACCCTCGCCGTCGCCGGGCCTGCGCGGCTGTGCTCATGCCGCCGGCATCGCCTCCGACGACGATCAGTCGCTCGACCATTTCCGCCTCCCGCTGAAACGCGATCCCGAGTGGCCGTTCGAGTTCCCACGCCGCGTCCTACGTTCTGGCCCGCCGTGACGCCGATGAGCCGTGGCGACAAGGGATCAGTGGGAAGCTACTGGCGAGGACTCCCCTGCCCTCCGGCCACCTGGGCAGCGACGTGTGCGCTGGGAACCCGCTGCCGTCCAGGCCCGGTCGTAAGGACACCGGGATCCCTGGCCCTACTGCGGATCGCCTCGGGCTGCGTTGACCGACCCTGCCGTTACAAGCGGAGGTAGGAGGGTTCCAGGGCCGTGGTTCGGGGCGACCGCGTGGCAGCCACTCATGCTGGCAACATGACGTTGCGCTGCGGGATCTCGTTGAGGGCGGGGTCAGGGGATCTGATGGAGGGCTTTCCAGAAGGCGGCGCGGACCTGGCTCGCCCCCCACGCGTTGGGCTCGATGAGGTTGCAGTACCAGAGGTCGCGTTCACGAGGGCGGGGGCTGGGCTGGGTCGGGTCGCCGGCGAGGACGCCGTGGCCGAGGAAACGCTCGTGGATGTCGGCGACGAAGGCGCCGTGTTGCGCAGCGGTGGCGCACAGGCCGGAGTTGAGCCGAGCGAGAACCTCGACCCCTTCGGGCCATGGGGGCAGTCCCAGCCGCCTGGAGTCAGCGGTTCCGTCACTGGGATCGTAGACCGTGCCTACGACCACCTGGCCTTCCGAGGGCATGAGCAGCCGCAGTGCTTCCAGCGTGCGGCGAATCGACATGGTCACGTGTGTCACTACAGCCTGTGCGAAGTCGGTATGGCCGTAAGCAGCGAGCAAGTCGTTTCCGCCGGCGGTCAACGTCACGATGGTGGGGGCGACGCCGAGCGAGGCGAGCCGGGGCAGTTGCTGGTCGAGCACGGTGCGGCAGCTCGCCCCGTCGGATGCCAGGAGGTGGAAACGGGTGTCGCCCGAGCTGGTCAGGTCGCGGCCCCGCCATTCCGGGAAGTCGTCGTCGAGGTTGCGGGCAAGCAGGCTGGCACCGCCACGTCCCGGCCCTCCCGCGTACTTGTCGATAGAGATGGAGTCGCCGAGCGCGACGTAGACCGTTGTGGGTTCTCTGACCGGTTCTCGTGCCGCCACGTCAGGGACCTTGGTTGCTCGGAGACGGGTCGTCCACCGCCCGGCAGCGCCACTTTGGGCGGTCGAGCCGCCGGCTGCTCGCCTACTGCTCGAACCGGCGAACCATGAGCCAGGCGGGGACGCGCTCGCCGTCTCTGGTGTCGATGTCGAGCACCCTCTGGATCTGCTCGAATCCGGCTTTGCGGTAGCTGCGGATCGCCACGTCATTGTCCACGTCGACGGTCAGGGCTACCTGAGAGGCCCCGAGGGCGCCCTGGAGATGGCGGCACAACAGCTGCATCGCCCTTGGTCCGATCCCCTGCCCGGTCTCGCTCGCCTCGCCGATGAAGATGTCAACCCCCCAAGTGCCCGGGTCGGAGGGGATGCCGACCTCGCGGGCTTCGTCGGCGTAGGAACTCCAGCGATAGAACTGGATGAATCCAACGGGGACGCCGCCCCGCTCGATGAAGCAGGCTGACGAAGTTGCGTCGGGCAACGTGTCGGGACGATATTCCTCCCGGGCGGCCTTCAGGTCGAGCGGCGGTTCATCCGGGTCCCACCACCTGCGCACGTGCGGCCGGTTCCTCCAGGTCACCATCAGGCGGTAGTCATCGTCGTCGTCGCGCATCCGCCGTATCGCGAGGTCGCCCTCCGCTACGACGGTGACCCGGTCGGCGGTGGCAGTGTCCACGGGGCGCTCCTCGCGGTTGCTCTTCGACGCTCCTGCCCTGGCTCTCATCGACCCTCCTTCTCACGCTGGAGGATGATCGTCTTCGCGGAGATCCGACCTCACCCTTGCCGTCAGCGCGGTGGGCTGAGTTGAGAACCAGTCATGGGGCGACTCCCGTTGGTGGTCGGGGCGTGGAAAGGGCCAGCGGGTTCACCCCCTGCGGCGCCTGGACACCATCGCACCACCGACTGCGACCACCAACGGGACAAGCGCTGCCGCCACGGCCACAGCCGCTCGCATCGGGGCCGGAAGTGCACGATATGCGGTGATGATCCGGGGAAAAATGGGCGGGTCGGCACGCACATCCACTTGCGGCAGTTCCGCGGCGACGGCATGCAACGCGTCCCACAGCAACTGCTCGTCGCTCCCTTGTTGCGTTCGGAATGCCACCGTGCCGTCGCGAGTCATGACGTAGACAGCGTTGTCTGTCGCTTCGAGCGCCCGCTCGAGGGTCGGGTCGAGGTCGTCCACGGCAACGGTCCAAGGGATCCGTTCGCGATACTGGTAGCTGCGGGCGCGAGTGAGCCTGTGCGCGAGGGTCTGTGGCCCGTCACCCGCGTCGTCGGACTGGTCTTCCGGGCGATGGAGCGTTACGAACGCGACCCGGTCGCCGTATTCGTCGTAGAGGCGACGCAGTGCCGCGCCCGCACCCTTCGCCTTTGACGTGGTGATGGACCCGCAGAGCATGAGAAGCGGCCGCCTCCCGACGTAGTCGGCCTTCCGGATGTGTTCGCCCGCCACCGTTCGCAGGTCGAAATCCGGAAAGGGCTCACCCGGCTTGGGTCCACCCATCGAGCGCAGGACCTTCGACAAGGTACTCCTCTCAGAACGGGGAAGGGTTCGCAGCTGCGACCGTCATCCCTGCCTCGGCTCAGTCAGCAGGCCAGAACGCCCGAACTCTGCAGTCTGCATGCAGGGCCGACGATGCCTTCCTCGCCGTCGCTGGTCGTCCAACAATGTAACGAAGACCAGGTACGCGAGCAGCCCGTGACCGAGAATGAGGAGCGCGGTCGGTGTGAGGGTGGCTTCAGCCCGGGATCCAGTCGGTCGACAACCTCCTCAACCAGGAGACGAGCATGACGACGCTCGACATCGTGTTTCTCGCGGCCCTGATCGGTCTCATCCCGGCGGCCATCGCCCACGCGAAGGGCGAGAGCTTCGCGGCTTGGTGGATCTTCGGCGCCATCTTGTTCATCGTCGCGCTGCCCGCGGCCCTGTTCCTCGAGCCCCGGCCCGAGGGTTGGCAGGATCCTGCATCTCCGGGCGCGTTATGGCGACGGCGCCGAGAGCTGCGCGACGACTCGTCGCGAAGAAGGGAAGGGGATGAGACCAGGTGAATTCTTAGGCGACCCCGCTGCGCCAGAGTGTGCACAAGCCAGCAGCAGTAGCAGCCCACCGCCTACCTCGGCGACGCCGTGTGCTCAGGCCATCACCCGAGGCCAGCGGTAGTGGAGGGACAACAACGAAACCCGCGTTGCCCTCGATGCCAGCCCCCCGCGAACCAGCCCGCCAGCGTCTGCCTGCCGTGCGCGGCCAGGAGCGGTCCGACCCCGACACGCACCAGCTTCCAGAGGAAGGTGGTCCCCGGATCGAACAATGCGGCAGTCCCGTCAGCTATTACCAAGCGCCTGCCCTAGCCCGCAGGGGATGGACACGGCCGCCACGAGAGGGCGTGTACTCGTGCGGCCTTCAGATCCCTGCTGTCGTGGCGGAGCCATCGTGCGGTCGGAGGCGGACCGCGGAACCGGACCCTCACCAGTCGCTCTCGGCGTAGGGGCGGCACCAGAGTGTGGCCTGCACCGTCACGGCCTTGAACCAGGCGTGGTACATCGCATCGACCTGCTCGTCGGAGGCGCCGGAGCGGGACAGGAAGGGCCGGACCGTCGCAGTGATGGGCACGATGAACGCGGTGACGTAGCGTACGGGGATCTGGGAGGTCGAGTTGACGTCGTCGGTGACGTTCTTCTTCGCCTCGTGGTGGCGCAGGGCGATCTCGTGCTGGTAGTCGAGCCAGGTCTGGTCCCACTCGCGGTTGCAGGTGTCGTCGATCCACTGGCGGAACCGGTCACGCACCCGGTCGAGGTATTCGCCTATCGGCTCACCCTCGGGCGTGGAAAAGTGCGCCACGAGGTGGTCGTGGGAGCTGACGAAGTCGTACCACACGTCAAGCACCTCGTCCGCATGCTCGGTCAGCACCTCACCGGCCTGGCGCAGCGCCTGCCGGTCGTCGTCGTCGAACAACACCGTTTCCAGCAGGAGCTGAAGTTCGTCGCTGGACACCGGGGAATCCGCGACCTTTTCGCTGCCGTAGTCGTAGCCGGGGATCTCGGACCCGTCAGTCATGAGCTGCTCCTCGCTTGCGACCGGGTGCGGCAAGGTTGAGCCCTATCATCGCAACCGAACATCACGAAGAGCGCAAGCGCCGCCGCGCCGACAGACGGCCAGCGGAACCCGCTGGCGTAAGGGGACGGCCCCCCTCCCACCGAGCCCGGAGCAGGCCGCCGAGTTGAGGACGGCTCTCGACGACCGGCGACAGGTGCCGGCGCCCGGGTCCCAATACGAGCTACCCGCCCGTCGCAGTTCAAGCCGCTGGCGACGTTGGGGCGCTATAGCTCCGGTTCTGCTCGTCGACGGATGTCGTCGGGATTCTCGTGGCGAATCTGCTCGAGCATCTCGCGGTCCTCGGCTTCGATCTCGACGGCTGCCTCCACGACCCGTCGCACGTCTGGAGCGGGGATGATCACAGCCCCGCCTTGATCGGCGTAGGCGTAATCGCCGGGTAGCACCGTTACCTGATCAAAGACCACCGGCACATCGGCGAAATAAGGCATCACCATGCCACCTCCAGCCATGGGGTTTCCCCACGGCAGTAGGTGACGAACCGGTAGCCGCGCAGCTGATCGAAATCCCGTAGTCGTCCGTCCGAGAGCACGCCGGCCAGCCCCTGATTGTCGACCCGGGAGAGCTTGATGCCGCCGCCGAGCGAGACACGAGGATTGCCACCAGCGGCCAGGACGAGCACCCCACCGGCGGGAGCTCGCTCGATTGCCCGGTAGAAGAGGGCGGCGAACCGGTAATCGCCGGCGAGTTCCACATCTGCCCTTCGGGGCACGAAGCCGATCGTGGCGGCCGGGCCGAAGAGCCTGTGTCCAGGGGTGGGGCTGATGAGGTCGAGGACGTGTGACAACGGTGCGGGTAGAGACGGCCCATCGCATCGACCAGGGAGGCTGACCGCACCTGGCCGATGACAGCCGTCAAATCGGCCGCCTCGTGCATGAGCACCTCGAGGTCTCGGGTCATTGGCTGGCGACCCATGGCATCGCTGGCGACGACGTCGGTCGGTGAGACTTCCGTCACGACGGGAGCAAGCCTAGGTGTAGATGGGGACGCAGTCCCTCCGGGGTAGGAAGCCGGAATCATCCTGGCCGCCCACGGCTGGTCCCCGGTCTCCTCATGAAGCAGGCTGACCCTCGTGGTGGAAGTGATCGAAGCCGCTCGAGAAGCCATGGCACGTCGCGACTGGGACGCGATGCGCTTGCTGCTCCACCCGTACTTGCACTGGAGGGATGAAACCGGGCATGTCACGCATGGGCGGCAGAACGTCCTGGCCATGCTCTCGACGTCGGACGCGCCGTCACCGCCCTCGTCGCATGAGGTTCGTGATGGGCAGATCTACCGGGGGACGACCTGACGGCGCTGAACTCGACTCGAGCAATCGCTTCAGCCGGGGACTCGGGACACGGGCAGCGAACTTCGAAAACCCACCCTGACACTGCCTTCCTCGTGGAATCGCTCGCTGAGTCGAGGCCTGCGCTGCGCGATCCCGGTGACCTTCGACGCTGTCCGCACGTCCCCCACTCGCGCCCCGGCAAGCCTGCGCCTCTGGCAAGCTGTGCCTCCCCATGAGCGGCAGATAGGAAGGCCAGGTCATGTTCAGGCGCAAAAAGGACGACGACTCCACTGCTAAAGACATGGCGAAGGGCGTTGCCAAGACTGTGGCCGCAACCAAGGCCGCCCAGGCCGTGACCAGCGACGAGGACGACGAGAAGTCCGGCGGCAAGGGCAAGTTCATCGCCCTGCTCCTCATAGGAGCGGGAGCCGCCGCGTACTACTTCAACAAGCGGCGGAGCGAGCCCGGCTACTTGCCCGTGTCCCCCTCCGAAGGAGCCACCCGGACAGGCCCCGTTGCAGGCGCACCACGAGCTGCCCCCTCATAACCGATTTGGTATTCCACGAGCAGGCCGGGACCGCAAGCGTGGCGGAGGGGACGGACGAGGGCTCCCTGGTACACGTCGCAATTGGTGGGTGCTGAGGTCGGACGAGCCTGGGCGCCCCGAGCCTGGGCGCACCGAGGCGGTTGAGAGCGGGACACGGAAGAGATCGCCGCTGATCGCGATGTCCCTCACCGCGCGAGCGGTTCCCTACTGGAAGGGGGGCCGGGGGCTGAGCGCGAACTGGTTGACCCCAACGCGGCCCCCGGCGCGTGGCGGAAACGCCATGGCGAGGAGTTCGCGGAGCTGCTGGAAGGTGGGACGTTCGGGTTGTCTGCTTTCCTCGACGTGCTACACGGCTCCTTTGATGCGCACCCGGTCGCCTTCATCTCCCGCTGGCGACCCGAGATAGGTGGAGCACAGTGGAGCTGGGTTCCCGGGTCAGGCCAGCCAGGAAAACGACTGTCGCAGCCGGCGAGCACTCATCCCTGCGTTGGGCTTCCTCACCATCTTCGGGCTGACTCACGGGCTCGACGCCGCCTGGGCGCGGTCCCTGGAGAGTGCGCTGGCGGTGTTCTCGTGGCACTCAGCTTGCTTCTCCTGCCGCCTTCGGCGTCCACGGGGTGGGCGAAAACGCCATCGAGGCATATATCGCCCGTTCCACGACGAACATCGGCGACTTACTACGGGGACCCGATCAGTCCGGGAGAGCGTGGGCGACTGGGTGCCGGGGCTCGTAGGCGGACAATTCGGCCCCGCTGGGCAGCTTGAACGACAGCAGTCGACCCCACCCCTGGTCTGAGACGGGGCTCGTCACCTCGATCCCCATTCGACCCAGTTGGTCCACGAACCCGTCAGCGTCGTCGACCATCAGGTAGAGCTCGTGATGTGGGCCGCCGTCCGTGGGGTGGACGGCGATCTCGGCAGGCGGCAGCTTCAGGATCAACCAGCCCTGGCCAGCGTCGACGTGGGGAGTGCCGAGGGGGCCGACCAGGAACGCCCTGTCGGCTTCGGCGTCGTGGCTGTAGAGGATGGCATGCGCCCCGCTGATCACAGTACTGCCCTTGCTGGGGAGACGGGGAGCCTAGTCGCAGCCTCTCGTCGCGACTCGCCCAGCCAGGAGATAACATGACTCTCGGCGTGTGTCACGCCCGACCTCCACCTCGGTGCCCGCGCAACCGAGCCCAGGGAGGCAGAGGGGACCTCGAGTGCTCGACACGGTTTGCCTGCTGACGTGTCCCGCGTGCACGCCGGCGAGCGCGGGTGGCCGGTCGTGACGCAAGACACACGAGGCAGCTGGCATGACCCGCAACGAATCCTTCAAGCGCCGCACCCGTGCGCGCATGGCCAAGACCGGCGACAAGTACGGCGCCGCCCGCCGTGTCCTGATCGAACAGGCCGGCAACCGTGAGGCACGCTCCTGGGTGTCGGATCCTGGGCACTCCGACGCCATCATCCTTTCGAACACCGGCCGAAGTTGGGACGAGTGGCGCGATCTGATCAACGCCTGGCCAGGACACGAGCAGGGCCACAGTGCCGTCGCGTCGTGGGTGCAGGGAGAGCACGGAGTCGATGGCTGGTGGGCACAGGCCGTAACCGTCGGCTGGGAACGCATCACCGGGCGGCGGCTACCGCACCAGATGGCCGACGGCACCTTCACGGCGAATAGGTCGGCAACCATCACGATCGACGTTCCGGCTCTTCGTGAGATGCTGCTCGACGACGACGGGCGCGCCGACCTGTTCCCGGGGCTGGATCCTCAACTCCGGTCGCGACCAACCGCGAAGAACATCCGAGTGGGCGTTGGTGGCGGTGTAGCGGAGATCGCGGTCGTCCCGAGGGGCGATGGCCGTGCGACCATCACTGTGGCGCACGCGAAGCTGGCCTCCCCCGAGGAGGTAGCGCACTGGAAGGCCTACTGGGCCGACTGGCTGCGAGCGCTCGACGAGGGATAGGAGCGTCCGGTCTCAGCTCCCGTAGGGCAGCGACCCCAGGCTGCGCACTGCGGCGAGGTTGCGGCGCATGCGGCGGGTCGGAGGATGCCGGGCTATGACCGATGGTCGCTCAGGGGGATGGCCGGCACCCAGGAAGATGGGGTTTCCGATGGTGGTACGGGACCGTTCGTCGCAGGTCTCCACCCGGTACCAGGTGCCGAGGGGTCCCTCTTCTCTGACGCGGTAGGCCGCGAAGAGATGCTCGAACTCATCGGAGGCGACCCGCACAGTGTGCAGCTCGTGGCCGTTTCGGATCACCCGCAAAATCTGGCCGGCACCTCCTTTCACCACGACCTTGACCTCAGCTGGGTCGTCGGGCGCCAACTCGAGGCGACAACCGAAGGTCCCAGACTGGTCATCGCGGGTCGTGGCAGTCATCTCCAGCTGTGGGCTGGCGGCCACCCCTAGGGCCCGGACATAGGCCCGCCCGCCCCGAATGGCGTCAATCAGGGCGGACCGGGACAACCGGTCCGCCAAGACGGCGGTGGCGCACGAGCCCAGTCCCTTGCCCAGCTTCGCATCAGAGCCGCACCGGCGGTGACGCGATGACCGCGGTTATGAGCGCGCTCCCACAATTCGATGGCCGACCCCAGGAACGGATTCTCGATCTGGAGATAGCCGCCACGCAGCAGCTTCTTGTGCACCACCGCCGGCCCGTTCAGCACCTGGATCGTGTCCACCTGGTCCCAGTCGATCTCATGATCGAGTTCGAAGGCGCACCCCCTGCAGAAACGGCGGAAGATCGGCCCCTCAAAGGTGGTGGGGTGGTTGATCTGGAACAGCGCTTTCGCCTCTCTGACCACCTGTTGGAAGCGCCGGACGTGCACGTCCTCGAACCCATGCCGGTACTCGATGAACCCAGGGGTCTCCCCGATGCATTGCATGTGGCCGAAGTAGGAGATGATCTCCCGCCCGGACAGATGAGCAGGTCCGGGTTCTCCCTCTGGATGCGGCCATACTCGCCCCAATGCACCCCGACCACATACTCGGTCACGGGCGTGAAGTCCAGGTGAGCCAGCCGGGCCCACTCCACCAGCCGTTCCGGTGTTGGGCCCTTCGGGTGGGAGTGCCAGGCGTGCATGTGGAAATCGCCGTGATACCAGCCAGGCTCTGGGTTTGCGACGTGCTCTTCGTCGACCGGATCGGGGCGGGCGCCTCCCCGGTGGGGCCGCCTACTGAGCGGACTTGAACGGTCCCCGCCGCTCGGCCCGACCGCAGCGAAGCCTAGCTCCACGTACCAGAGTCCAGGGTTGATCGGTCCGGGGTAATAGCCCTTCTCGGCCCGGTCGGATCGGATGAACTTCGGTGACGGCTTCCTGACCAGCCCCGAAAGCCTTCCGCCGCCCGGTATCCCTTCTCATCCCACAGCCCAAGATCGAACACTGTCTGAGTGATGGGATTAGCCGGAAGCGCTGTCGGAACGGGCCGGTAGTCGTAGGTGAGCTCCAGGCAGGCGCTCCCCGCGCGTACCTCAAAGGGCAGGACAAGGTAAGTCCGAGCATCCCCGGGAAAGGCGGTGCCTCGATCAGACAGGCGGCTGATCGGGTTCACATATCGGCGGCACTCCCACATACCTCCGGTTGCGCAGGACCTGCAAGATCTTCGATGTGGGCAGGCCCAGGGCTCCCATCATCGACAGGATCCAGCGAACAACCGTCGGTACCCGGCGCTCGACATACCGCCCCGCAGCCACCCTGACCGCCCCCGCACCCGCATCCACCCACATCCGAGCCTATTCGACTCCGCGGAGTGCAACGGCCCGTCCAGCCCCAGCCGCGTCTACACGCAAAGGTCCAGCAACGTCACGGTCCGTGACGTCCTGCGCGATATCGGGACCGCGCCGCAGACATCTCCCCGTCGGGGTGGGGTCCTGTGCGCAAGCGGGGATTGCGACGACGGCAGGCAGGGGCTGGAGGCGTTAGCCCGGCAACATGGGGTAGGTGGAGTTGCCCGCCGTGGTCGATACCAAGCGACGCCTCGTGGCTGTTCTCGGCGATCGGATGGGTGGCGTCAGCCTGCGATACGGCGGGACATCAGTGCCACCACATTGCCTTCGGAGTCACGGAAAGCGGCGAGCCACTCTTCTTCCCCCCGCCGACCGAAGATGCCGTCGGCATCATGATAGATGGGACGGGGATCCTCCTCGAAGGTGACACCGCGATCGCTCAGAGTCCGGTAGGCGGCGTCAATGTCCTCCACGCGCAGGTACAGCATCGCTGAGGGAGCCCTGGCCTCGAGCAGGAGGCGAGTACCCGCCAGATCGAAGAAGGCGAGCCCCGGAGGGTCGAAGCGGGCGATGAACGTCGCACCGAGGATGTCACGATAGAACCGGATCGCGCGGTCGAGATCCCCAGCGTGCTGTGCGACCTGATGCAGTCCGGTGACGACGTCCATGACAGAGGACTGTAGATGAAGGCAAGTTTTTGAAGTTGCGGGCGCGATCCGCCACCGGTACTACCGTCCCGCTTGTGAGGACCCAGCCGGCGAGCAGACTCCGTGGACTCGAACTCCCCCTTGCGTCACCATGCACTGCGAGTCTCCGGCGCGGCGGCGTCCACACAGCCGTGAAGGTGGCCCGTGGTTTGGTGGTTGTGGCGGCTGCTCTGTTGTCTGTCGCCGCCTGTACGTCGTCGGGGCGGACCGGGGCGACGGGGAACGATTCCTCCCTGACGGCGGCCGCGACGGCGACGGCAACAACCTCTTCGGCGGGGAACGGTCCCCCCGCGAGCGTCGCATCGCAGCAGGCGGACGCGCAGTTCAGCGTGTACACGGTTCCCGCCGGCAGTCGCCCCCATGACGTGGCGCCTGCGGCTGATGGCCGTCTCTGGTACACCGCACAGGGCGCCGCGGCGCTCGGCATATTGGACCCGGAAACTGCGACCACGCGCCACGTCTCTCTTGGGCAAGGGTCTGCGCCGCACGGGGTCATCGTGGGGCCGGATGGATCTGCTTGGGTCACTGATGGGGGCCTCAATTCCATTGTCCGCGTCGATCCGTCGACGTTCGAGGCAGCGACGTTCCCCCTCCCGCGCCCCGCCAACGCCAACCTCAACACTGCTGCTTTCGACGGGAACCGTGCGCTGTGGTTCACGGGTCAGAGCGGGGTCTACGGACGTGTGGATCCAGCAACGGGAAAGGTCGAGGTATTCGAGGCCCCCAGAGGGCGAGGCCCGTACGGGATCACGACCACGCCTGACGGCGCCGTATGGTTCGCTTCGCTCGCCGGAAGCTACATCTCACGGATAGGTCCGAAAACCGCCGAGCCCACCGTCGTGGACGTGCCCACGACCGGTGGGGGTGCGCGCCGGATCTGGAGCGACTCGAGCGGCGGCCTCTGGGTGACCGAGTGGTTCGCGGGCAACCTCGCGCACTACGACCCGGCGACGCAACAGTGGCGAGAGTGGCGCCTGCCCGGGGACGACCCGCGACCATACGCGGTGTACGTCGATGAGAAGGACGCCGTCTGGGTCACCGACTTCGCAGCCAACTCCCTGGTCCGATTCGACCCCCGGAACGAGCGCTTCCACGTCTTCCCATTTCCCATACCCGACGCACAGGTGCGCCAGCTCCTGGGACGCGAAGGTGAGATCTGGGGCGCCGGCTCCGCCACGGACACGCTCTTCGTCCTGCGCACGCGCTGACACTCCCTGCAACCTCGCGTGGGTTCGCACCGCCCGAAGAGCTGTAAGCCACCCCTTCGCTCTTGCACTGGGCTACGACATGAGGCGGTATTTGATATGGGTCACGCCCGGTGCCTCGATCGCCCGTACCTGTTCAAGAGCGAGGTGGCCGACGTCTTCGAACAGCCGTTCCCCGCCACCGAGCAGGATCGGGACGATGTGGAGCTCGAACTCGTCGACCAGTCGGGGGGCGAGGTACTGCTGGATGACGTTTGTGCCGCCCCCGATGGCCACGTCCTGGTCGCCGGCCGCCTGCCTTGCCTGCTCGAGCGCGGATTCGATCCCCTCGGTCACGAAGAAGAACGTGGTCCCTCCCTGCATCTTCAGGGGTTTCCGGGGTTGATGGGTGAGCACGAACACCGGGTGGTGGAACGGAGGATTGTTACCCCACCAGCCGTTCCAAGGCTGGTCCTCGCTCCACGGGCCGGGGCCGCCGCCGAACATGTTGCGTCCCATAATGGTGGCGCCGACGTTCGACTGAACCTCCTCGATCACGGGCGTGCTCGCGTTGACCTCACCGCCCTCCAGCCCATGAGGCTTGCGCCATGCCTCGAGTTGGATGGTCCACTCATGCAGCTTCTCCCCTCCAACGCCGAGCGGGTTGTTCACGCTCTGCTCTGGGCCGGCGACGTAGCCGTCGAGTGAGACGGCGATCTGGAACCCCACCTTGCTCATTCGATCCTCGTAGTCCGGGTGTGGCGCGGGATTCGAGCCTTCCAGATCATTCCTGACGAGGCCGCTGAGGATCGGCGTACCGGTCGAGGACCGACCCTTCGGGGTCGCCACTCCACCTCATCGTCCGACCGCACTCCTTGGAGCGGCCACACAGGATCGCCATCACCCTACGGTGCCAGCTGTCCGGTGGACGAGGTCTTTCAGGTCGAGGGGTACGAGATGACAGATGAGGCGACGGTCGGGCCCCTCGATGGCATTCGCGTGCTTGACCTATCTACGGTCGTGGCTGGACCCCTCGTCGCCCGCAACCTCGGTGATTTCGGTGCCGAGGTGATCAAAGTCGAGCATCCTCGGGACGGAGATCCGGTCAGAAGCATGGCCTGGCAGATCGACGGGGTTTCCCTGTGGTTCAAAGTCCTGAACCGCAACAAGCTTCCCATCACACTCGACCTCTCCACTGTCCGCGGTGCCCGGCTGTGCATGAGCTTGGCGGAGCGCAGCGGCGTCCTGGTGGAGAGCTTCCGACCTGGCACGCTCGAGCGCTGGGGACTGGCCCCCGGCACGCTCCTTGCCAACAACCCCAGGCTCATCGTCACGCGTCTATCGGGGTTCGGGCAGACGGGACCATACGCGCAGCGACCTGGTTTCGGAACTCTTGCCGAGGCGCTGTCCGGTTACGCGGGGATACAAGGCGTGGAAGGCGGACCCCCGCAGCTGCCTGGGGTTGCGCTTGCCGACCACGTCGCAGGGCTGTGGGGGACGGTCGCAACCCTCTTGGCCCTGCATGCCAGACGACGCGGGGGTCAAGGCCAAGTCATCGATGTGAGCCTCTGTGAGTCCTTGTTCGCGCTACTCGAGCCGCTGCCCGCGCTCTTCAACCTGACGGGACAAGAGTCTCCCCGCCTGGGCAATCGACTGCCTTTCGCGGCTCCCCGAGGCGCCTACCGCACCAGTGACGAGCGCTGGTTGGCCATTTCAGGGACTGCCCCAGCGGTGGCCCGACGCATCCTGCTCGCCATCGGCGGCCCCTCACTCGCCGACGACCCGCGTTTCGCGACCAGCCAGGCGCGACTCGCACACGCGGAGGAGCTTGACGCCCTGATCGAGAGGTGGGTCGGCGAACGCACCCTGAACGAAGCTCTCACGACTCTCGCAGCGCACGACGCCGCAGTGGCCCCCGTCTACCGCATGCGCGACGTCTTTGCCGACCCTCACTTCAGCGCGCGGGGCACCATCAAGTACGTCGCCGATGACCAGGTCGAGGAGGTGGCGATGGCCGACCTCGTGCCCCGACTGTCGGCGACCCCTGGGCGGGTGCGCTGGACTGGTGGCAGCAAGGGGGAGGCGAACAAGCGCGTGTATGGCGGCCTACTCGGCCTGGACGGTGCCGAGCTCAGCGAGCTGGTCA
The DNA here is from genome assembly GCA_046263195.1 of Nitriliruptorales bacterium. Taxonomy (GTDB): domain Bacteria; phylum Actinomycetota; class Nitriliruptoria; order Nitriliruptorales; family JAHWKO01; genus JBHELG01. Next base: position 20,490 of record JBHELG010000043.1, read on the forward strand.
GTGAGGGCGTCATCTGAAAGGCATGGTCGCCCTCAGTTCTGGCGGTGACTCTCTGCTGCGGGGCCAGGTGGGGAGGTTGCCATCGCCGGTCGCTTCCAGCCGGCAGTTGTGACCCGCCAAAGACCTCTCGCTGTCCCCGTTGTCAGTCGCGACCGCTAGCATCCTCGACTTCATGGTCGGCTGGAAAGAGTTCGTCGAAGACGCCCCGCGAATCGCCGATGTCTTCGTCCGCAGGCACACCGCAACGGGCAATCTGTGTCTGCTGGGCACCCTCCGGTCCGATGGATATCTGGCTGTAGGGGCTGTCAAGAGAGGTCTTGGGCGCGAGGTCTTGCCCCCGTCGACGGGCGGGGTCTAGCTGGGTTTGCGGTGGCGACGTGTGAGAGGTGGAGTGCCCTCGGCCCGCGATGGTGTATACGGTCTCGACGTGGTCGGACCAGCTGGCTACGTCCGGGCTCGATGGTGGGCGGGAGGCCGGGTCCCAAGATATCGACGGCGTAACCCGTTTGGTGGGTCCGCCATATCCCCGACGGGATCGTTTCCGGCCTCCCAGTCTCGAGCCTGTCACATCTTGGCCACGGTTGGGAAGCGCGGTGGTTTACCTCCAGCAGGCTGGGTCGTAGACGGTCTGGTCGCGGACCATCGCGAATGCGATTCGGTTGGCACGGTTCGCTAGCGCGGTCCAGATGATCATGGAGTGCTTGCCCCGTGCGGCCAGCCGTGCCGCGAAGGCGCGGGCGGCCGGCTCATGGTGGCGCAGTCCCTGGCCGAGTTCGAGGAGAGCCCGGCGCAATGCGACCGATCCTTCCCGGGAGATCTCGCCGTCGACGCGTTGCCCGGACGATTCGTTGACCACGGGGGTCAGCCCCGAGGCACGGTAGACCTGACTTGAAGTGGCCCAGCGGCTGGGGTCGCCGAGCTCACCTCCGTAGCCGGCGGCACGGATCGTGGCCCATCCCGGGGTCGTTGTCAGCACGTGGAATGGAGTGGCGGGCAGTACCTGCTCGAGCTCGTGAGCGGCCTGATCGAGCTGACGGTCAATCTCGGCCAGCAGGGCCAGGTCCCAGCCGATCGCCTCCCTCGCTACCGACGCGTCCGCGGCCGGCAACGACACGCGCGC
>JBHELG010000044.1:0-37674 GCA_046263195.1 Nitriliruptorales bacterium
CCTGCGCCGTTCGCTCCTTAACTCCGCGCAGGTCAAGTCGATCCGATCCGGGCGCGAAGGAGGTCGGATGAGCAGCGTTGGACTGGCCGGTCCCTCTTCGAGCGACCACGTTCGCCTGGAGCTCCCCCAACGCGCTGCCGAGCAGGCTGGGGAGTACGTTGCGGGTCAGGTCGATACCGAAGGGACCAGAAAGGCCGAACTCAAGCAGGAGGCCGAAAGCTAGCCGCTCGCCCTTGTGCGGAGCCCTTCATCGACTCGCGTAGGCGATGAGCTCGGGCTCAGATTCCGGCGCGTTCGATCGCTCTCACTTCCCCAGCGGTCAACTCGAATTCGTACACGGAAAGGTCCTCTCCCATGTGGTGAGGATTCGTCGTGCCTGTGAGGGGGATCATCCCCAACTGGAGAGCGAAGCGGAAGATAACTTGAGCCGGCGTGCGCCCGTGACGCTGGGCGATGTCCCGGACGACCCTGCCACGACCAACCTGGCCGTTGGCCGTGAGTAGCGAGAATCCCTGGTACACGAGGCCTTCGCGAGCGCAGATGTCACGGACGGCCGCGTCCCAGCCGAGCGCGGCGAAGCAACGATTCTGCACGAATGCCGGCCGCACTCGCGCGCGACGGAGCAGTGCCGTCAACTGGTTGGGAGCAACATTGCTCACCCCGAGAAAGCGGGTCTTGCCTGCGTCGTGCAGCGCTTCCATCGCGCTCCACGCTTCGATGTCTGAGGCGCCCAGGCCCCGCCGCTGGGAAGGGCCGTGGAGCAGGTAGGAATCGACTCGTTCCAGGCCAAGGTGGGACAGCGAGCTCTCGACGGATTGCGTCACCTGATGTGCGACGGGCGCAGCGGGATCGTAGGGGATGCGGTGATCCTGAGCCGCCTGGAAGGTGAACTTCGTCTGCACGAACACCTCTTCCCGCAGCAGGGTTCCTCGAGCGAACTCCTCGACCAGCACGCGCCCCACTTCCACTTCCCGGTAGTGCGTGCGCTGGTTCGCGGTATCGAGCCCGCGGAAGCCTGCCCTGAGTGCCTGGACCACCAGTTCCGAGGTCCGCTCCTCCTTCCAGGCGGTGCCGTAGATGAACGTCGGCACCCGCACTCCCGCAAACTCTCGCGTGCGATCTACCATGCCTCCTCCGCTCACCCGGGACATGAAACCTTCTGTCAGCGGCTCTGATTGCTACGTCTCCACTGTGTCGCAGCTTCCCACCCCCGGGCCACGAGGGTCGAGCGGCAAGCAGTCCGGCGGCACGTTTGGCGGGTTCGCAGTGTCTCCCTAGCCTTTGGCTGCGCTCCCGACCGCAGGCAGGCGCACGAGGGAGGATGGCATGGGTGAGGTCCACTGGCGGGAGCTCTACCGCGAGGTGGTCGAAACCGGGCTCTGCACGGGGTGCGCCGCCTGCGTCATGGCCTGCCCCCAAGATGTCCTCGGATATACGGCCGACTACCTGCCGTTGCAGATCGGCGAAGGGATGGGAGTCGACCAGTGCATCACGGGAGACCGTGGCTGCGACATCTGTACGCGTGCCTGTCCCCGCTTCCGGGCCTGGGAGACGGAATTCGATCACGAACTTTTCGGTCGGACCCGTCAGCCGGACGAGGTCTATGGCGTGGCCCGATCTCTGCTACTGGCCAGAGCTGCCGATCACGCCGTGCACGAGTCCGGTCAGGATGGTGGTCTCGTCTCGGTACTGCTCATCTGGGGGCTGGAAACGGGTCGCATCGATGGCGCGCTCACCTCGAAGATCGTGGACCTGCGCGGTCCATTCGACGCGGAGCCGCTGCTTGCTACCACGCCGGAGGACGTCCTGGCCACAGCCGGATCTCGTTACACGTATTCGGCGAATCCCCTGGCAATGAAGGAGGCCGACGAGCGCCGGCTGAAGAGCATCGCGTTGGTAGGTATGTCCTGCCAGGCGTCCATCAACGGCTCAGTGGCCGCTCGGGGGGTGAACAAGTACAGGCGCAAGATCAACCTCACGGTGGGGCTGCTCTGCTCGAAGACCTTTACCTACGACGGCCAGAAACAGGTGCTTGCCGCGCATGGAATCGACATCGCTGATGTTGCTAAGGTAAACGTCAAGGGCAGGTTCATGGTTTGGACGCGCGATGGCGACTACCACGAGATCCCGCTCAAGGAACTTCACCCCCACACCCGTCCTGGCTGCAGACTCTGCCCAGACTTCGCTGCGGAGCACGCCGACATCTCCACCGGGGGGATCGGCCGCGACAACGACTGGACGCTCACGATCGTGCGGACGGCGCGGGGCGAGGAGTGGATGCGCGGCGTCATCGACGCCGGACTCGTCGAAGTGAGACCCGCGGAAAGCGACGACGTCGCGATGAACTTGCTCACGAAGTTGTCACAGAAGTCACGTCAGCGCTGGCCTGCCGACCTCCTTCCGGACACCTATAGGGGCCCCTCGCTGTTGCCGCAGGCCTGAGAGTCCTCCTGCTCGCCCGTGACTACATCACTTCGCGCGCAGCGACTTCGGGGTGGTCCTTACCCACATTCCCGAGGGGGGCTGCACCGCCGGGAGAACCCAGACCTGTGACCTCGAAGAATTCTGCGTTCCACGCGGTGAACGGCCTCCACTCGTCCGGCACATCGTCCTCGTAGAAGATGGCCTCGACGGGGCAGACGGGCTCACAGGCCGCGCAATCCACGCATTCCTGGGGGTGGATGTAGAGCATCCGCTCGCCCTCGTAGATGCAGTCGACCGGGCACTCCTCGATGCAGGCCCTGTCCTTCACATCGATGCACGGCTCGGCGATCACATAGGTCATGTTCGGGGTTCCTCTGCCCTTCGGGGGACTGGAAGAGGGAGTCTACTGGAGGTGATTTCCCCCACGACGGGGCGTCGAGAGCCTTCTCAGGAGACGACCTCCCGGTCTGTCACGTTCGGATGGTCCTTCCCTACGTTGCCGACCTGGTAGGCGCCCCCCGGCGAACCGAGCCCGGTGACTTCGAAGAACTCGGCGTTGATGGCCTTGAACTCCTCCCACTCCTCGGGCACGTCGTCTTCATAAGCGATGGCCTCAACCGGGCAGACGGGCTCACAGGCCGCGCAGTCGATGCACTCCTCGGGATGGATGTAGAGCATCCGTTCACCCTCGTAGATGCAGTCGACCGGGCACTCCTCGATGCAGGCCTTGTCCTTCACATCGATGCACGGCTCGGCGATGACATAGGTCACCGGTCTCTCCTCATGTTCACGACGGGGCGGCCGGGACCGAACCCGCCCCTGCGCCGGCCTAGGATACGACGTGAGGCGCGCTGTCGCCCGGGCGCGGCGGCCGTTGCGACTTTCCCGGTTAGGGTTCTCCTGCAGGACGTAGCCTAGCGAGGGTCACTCGTGCCCCAGGTCGCGTTTCCAGCCACGGACGGCGTTCGACTCGAAGGGGACCTGTCGTCTCCCGACGAGTCCAATGGAGGAGTGGCCGTCATCTGCCATCCCCACTCCCAGCATGGAGGGTCGATGGATTCTTGGATGATGCCGGTCATGCAGCGGGTGCTCGTCAGCGACGGGTGGCTTGCCCTGCGCTTCAACTTTCGGGGAGTCGGCCAGTCCGAGGGTTCCTACGAACAGGGTGAGGGCGAACTGAAGGACGTGGCTGGAGCGGTGAACTACTTGCTCGAGCAGGCGGAAGGTCGTTCGACCTTGATCGTCGGCGGCTGGTCGTTCGGCGCTCATACGACGCTGCGATACGCGCTCAACGATGAACGAGTCGCGGGCTGGTTCGGGGTTGGCCTGCCGTATCAGACGCGGGAGATCGAAGTCCCCGACCTCGACGTCGACGCCCTTGCCCGCTGGACGGTCCCGAAACTTTTCCTGCATGGATCGAGCGACGAGATCGCGAGCGTCGATAAGCTCGAGCAACTCGTCGAGACAGCTGGGGAACCGAAGCGGCTGCGCATCGTGGAGGGCGGCGACCACTTCCTCGCAGCCCACGGAGACGAACTGACCGAGGAGTTGCGCTCGTTCGCGCGGAACGTCCTGCAGTACTCGTGATGCCACTCGTCCTGCCCAGATCCAGGCCGGTGGTGAACGTCGGGCGCCGTCCCGAAGATGCCGAGAAGGCCTGATGGGAGTGAGGATCCGCTACCGCAACCGGCTCAACCCCGCCCACATAGGAGGCCGAGTGGTGGTGCGACGGTGGGTCGCAGACGCCGAGCGAGGCCTCGTACCGAGCGACGTGGTGGGAATCCTCGAAGCTTGGACGGACGAGGGCGTCCTGGTCATCCGGACCCGGCTAGGCGAACCAGTAGAAGTCCACGAACGTGACATCCTGGCAGCCAAGGTGGTTCCTCCGTCCCCGGGCTGAACGGGCAGACGGACCTCATGACCGCCTCATGCCCGCCGCTGCGATGGCACTGCCGCACGAAGGCTGAGAGGTGGTTAGTGCTGGCTGGGCAGGCTCCGGACGAAAACAAGATGAGCCACGGCCGCCGCTCGTAACCAGTTCTCGGTGCGGTCCTTGTCGGGCGGGTCATACTTCTCGTGGAAGGCGAGCAAGGCCTTAGCTCTGCGCTCATCGTCGTTGCGGAGGAATGCCGCACGCGCCAGCCACGACCGACCATCGATGCGCACGACACCCTGATCGACGGCCTGAAGGTTCAGGCACCACGTGGTCAACCCCCCTGAGCCACTGAACAGGTACACACCACCCTCTGCGGGGACGAACCACAATTCGGCGGTATGGCGTCGTCCCGTGACACGACCCGTCGTGCTCAGGTAGCAGTAGCGCTCGCCGAGAAGCTCCTCGGGAATATCCACGTCACCTCATTCGGGCCAGGCCAGGTCGGCGATGACGGGACGGTGATCCGACGCCCGTGCCGGGCCGACGAGTGCGTCTGCCGGAACCAGTCCGCGGGAGAAGATCCAGTCTAGACGGAGAAGTGGTGGGCTCCTGTCGGGCCAGGTAAACCCCGGACCCGACCCGGCCTCCAGCTGGGCGTCGACGAATCCCGCAGAGACGAGCAGCCTGTAGGGATCGTTACGACTGGTCGAGTTGAAGTCGCCGGCGACGATGGCTGGCAGGTTCGTGTCCAGGGAACGGATGATTGCTTCTGTCTCCTGACGTCGGATACCCGCCTCGAATGCCTGCCGTCCGAGCACGGACTCCCCGCAGCTCGGGCAGGGGGAGGTGAGGTGGACCGGTACTACCTGCACGCGATGCTGCCCACCCGACCGGTCTCCGCCCGCGGTCCGAGCCGGCAAGTCCGAGCGAGGACGGTTGCCGAGGTCGAGAACGACGACTGCGGTTGGCCGCGATACTCGTCCCGCCTTCGCGATTGGCCGCACCTCCGTGATGGGATAGCGGCTGAGCACCGCCACCCCCCCGACTCGGCTGGACTCACTGACCCAGACATGCGGCAGGCGGTCGGCAAGTGACCTTCGCAGGAGGACAGCAGGTTGCGGGAGTACTTCCTCGAGGATCAGGACGTCCGGCCGCTCGTCACGGACCAGGGCGACGATGTGCGAAACATCAGGCGCTCGGATGAAGGTGTTGTAGGCCGCCACCCGCAGCTCGCCCCGCACGGGCGGGGGCGAACCGACGAAGAAGGGGCCGAAGGAGTACACGAAGGTTGCGGCGGGCACCGCGAGCCACGCTGCCAGACGCCATCGGCGCCTGACCCCAGCGATCGCCGCGAGGGGCAAACCGGGCAAGGACCACCAGAATGTCGTTGCGTTGAGCGTCTGGGTCACCCACGTGTCACCCAGGAGCCACCAGGCGGCGAGCAGCGCCGCGCACGCGGCGCCGTATCCACCCGCCACGAGGGCCGGCCACCGCGGTGGTCGAACTGCTACGTCCGGTGTGGGCGTGGCGGCTCGCAGGTCGAGGGAGGTCGGCACGAATCAGTCGTCGACCTGGCCGAGCTGGTGCACAAGGACGTTGCGGGTCCCGCCATGACCCCCGGGGATACCGGAGACGACCACGATGGGGTCGCCGCGTTCTCCGTAGCCGTCGCTGAGGCAGGCTTCCTCCGCTGCGATGATGAGGTCTCGGATGTGGTCCTTGTGTGGCACGAGGTCTCCCGTGGTCCCCCACAGCAATGCCAGCCTGCCCAGGGTATCCGTCCGTGGGGTAAGACCGACGATCGGCACGTCGGGACGGAACTTCGATACGCGCTGTATCGACTCTCCGGTGAAGGAGAAGACCACCAGCGCCTTCGCCCGTATGTCCTCGGCGACCTGCACCGCTGCACGCGCGACAATTCGACCGACTGCCCTTTCCCGCAGGGATTCCTGCACTCCTTCGGGGGGGGCGAGACCAAACCGAGGACTTGCCTCCGCCGCCTCGATGATGCGGGACATCGTGCGTACCGCTTCCACGGGGAACCGGCCGGTGGCCGTCTCGCCCGAAAGCATGAGCGCGTCCGTGCCGTCGAATACCGCATTTGCGACGTCGGATGCTTCAGCGCGGGTGGGCCGGGGGCTGCGGATCATCGACTCCAGCATCTCGGTGGCCGTGATCACCGGCTTACCGATCGCGTTCGCAAGTGCGATGATCTCCTTCTGGAGGGCAGGAACACGCTCGGGGCCGACTTCGGTTCCGAGGTCCCCCCGGGCGACCATGACGGCGTCGGTCTCCTCCATCGTGTCGCGGAGGTTGTCGAGCACTTCGGGGCGCTCGAGCTTCGCGACGATGGGCTGGTCTCCGCTCGCTGCCCGGATAATCTCCCGGGCCTCGACGATGTCGTCGGGCTTGCGGACGAACGAGAGCGCGATCCAGTCCACCCCCATGTCGATGGCCGCTTCGAGGTCTTGGCGGTCCTTCTCCGTGAGGATCTTGGCCGACACGGCCACGCCGGGGAGGTTGACTCCCTTTCGGGAAGACATTGAGCCTCCGGCCACGACGCGGCAATGGACCTGGTTGTCCTCGACTCCCGAGACGACGAGGCGAATCAGCCCGTCGTCCATGAGCACGAGCGCTCCGGCTTCGACGTCGTCCGCGAGACTCCCGTACATGACGGGGAGTACGGGTGTCCCTGTGCCGTCATCGTAGGCGTCGAGTTCCTCCCGGCCCGATATCAGGATCGCGTCTCCGCCGTCCGGCAGCTCGACGCCCTCCTCAGGCAGGTTGCCGAGCCGGATCTTCGGCCCTTGCAGGTCACCGAGGCTGCCCACCGGCCTGCCGATCTCCCGGGACAGCTTCCGCACCTGCTCCAGGCGCGTGGCGTGGCCCTCGTGCGTTCCGTGCGCGAAATTGAGACGCACAACATCGATTCCGGCTTCCAGTGCAGCTTTCAATCGTTCCGGGTCGTTGAGCGCCGGGCCCAGTGTGGCCACGATCTTCGCACGACGCACGTCGCCCTCGATATCCGTGCCCTCGAATATCCGGCAGCGTCACCATCCTAAGCGGGAGCAGCTGCGACGGGGGGCACGGATTTCGTGTTCAGAGGGGCAGCCGGGAAGGGCCGGGCCCGGAGGTGGGGAAATGCCGGGAAGAGCCGCAGGCCCGGAGGGTGGGGAGATGTTCGTCATCCCGGCAGCGCGAGTCGTCCCGCGGTGAGCTCAGCAGCGAGCTGGTCGAGACGCGGCGCGAGAAGCGGATAACGCGGATCCTTTCCGGGCAGGATCCCGAAGGCGCCGTCGGCGACTCGCAGCACGACTTGGGGCGGGCCACCGGCTGCGGCATGACGAACCGCAGCGAGTAGGGCGACGTCGAAGCGCTTCACGACCGACACGAGCACATGCCCGTCCTGCTGATCTGTCAGCAGGCGCGTCACGTCCACTTCCCAACCGACGATGGCGCCTTCGGAGGTCGCTGCGCCTTGTGCCACTCCAAGGAGGGTGAGCCGGCCGCCGAATGGCAGCAGAGCCCGTGCCCCCGCAGCCCCAGCCCCATACTGGCCCCGAGCCGCATCCCGGGCTACGCGTTGGTCCTCTTCGCCGCGCGCATTGGTGGCGGTGATGACCACAACCGGGACTCCCGGACGAGCCTGACGGGCGCCGGCTTCGAAGCCCACACGCAGTGGTTCCAGCATCCGCTCGGTCGCACCGACGACGATCCCAACGCCAGCCTCGTGGGTGGCGAGCGCAGCTGCGGCACCAGCCAGGAAGCCGCCCTCCACTGTGCGCCAGGTGATCGCGAAAGCGTTCGCTGGCGCTTCGGAAGGAAGCTCCGCGTCGAGGAGGCAGAACTGGGTGGTCGGGAAGATGGCCGCGAGCTCGGTCAGGTCGTCACGCCCGTCGGGCCCCACGGTGCAGACGAGGTCAAGGCCCTCTTCCGCCAGCAGGATGAGTTCATCGCGGCGGAAGCGCTCGTTGGGTGGTCCAAGAATGCGGACCGAAGCGACCTCGGGGTCGGCAAGTTCGCGTAGTTCGTCCGATGCTGCGCGGATCGCCTCCATCTCGAAGCTTTCGCCCTCGGACGGAGCGAGCACGAGACCGATGCGCAGGCCTGCATGGAGGGTCTCGACGGCTCCTGGTCCACCGTCGTCCATGCGTCCCCGCTCGTCGGGAGGCTGACCCCCTCGTTCACAGGCCGACAAGAGGGTGAGTAGCGCCAAGAGGGCAGTGACGCGCAGCAGGGGCGTCCCCGCGACCTCCCTCACTCCGCGTGGAGAAAGGTGAGCCGCACCCGGCGCCGGGCGTTGTCCCGATTCGTGTCCACCACGACGACGGACTGCCAGGTGCCGAGCATGAGCTGCCCGTTCTCCACCGTCAGCGTCAGCGACGGCGCCACCAGGACGGGCAGCAGATGATCGGCCCCGTGGCCGGGAGAGCCGTGGGAATGAGCGTAGCGGTCGTCCCGAGGCAGCAGCCGCTCGAGGGTGTCCACGAGGTCTTGCTCTGATCTCGATCCCGTCTCCATCAGCGCGAGGCCAGCCGTGGCATGGGGCAGAAAGAGGTGGAGTAACCCGTCTCCGCCGATCTCACGCACAAACGAGCGGACCTGGTCGGTGATCTCGACTACCCGCCTATCGCTGCTGTCGACCTCGAACTCGGTCGTGTCCATGTAAGACTCCTCCCACCTCCGTCGGTCCAAAAGGCCCAAGACCGCCACTACGACCTCTCCCCCTAAGCAGGCCCAAGACCGCTACTACGGCCTTCCCCCTAAACAGGCCCAAGACCGCTCCTCCCGGTCTTCCAGTCGTTGCCTGCTTCCTTTCAGCGCCGGACTGACCGCGAAACCAACCCTCGCTCGCAGGTTGTCGTAGTCACAAGCTCATCTTCCTGGCTGCTGGCCCTACTGGCCTTCGGGCCGGATCTGGCGGTAAGCCCCACGGTAGAACAGCAGCGGATTCGCTTCCCCGCCCAGTCCAAGGGCCACGGGCTCACCGACGACGATGATGTGATCCCCGCCGTCGTGCACCGCCCACACCCGACAATCTGCGAACGCTATGGATCCGTCGATCACGGGTGCCCCCGTCGCTCGTGTGTGATGGGCGATGGCTTCGAACTGCGCCCGACCACTGGGTCGGAAAGGGTCGGCGAAGTGCATCGACAGGCCGAGCTGTTCATCGTTGAGCACGGACACCGCGAAGATCCCGCTCTTCACGACGAGCTCGCACATGATCGTCGAACGGTCGAGACAGGCAAGCACGAGTAGAGGCTCGAGCGAAACCGAAGCGAAAGCATTGACCGTCATGCCATGCGGAACGTCGTCGAGCACCGTGGTGAGCACCGTAACGCCGGAAGCGAAACGGCCCAGCACGTCCCGGAAGCCGCGCGGGGTCAAGGCCGCAGAACGGGGACGACGAAAGGCCGCCATCACGCGCAGAGCCCGGCGAACAAGTCCTCCTCGACTGCTTTGCTGTCGGTCGGGCCGAATAGGCGCACGAAGTACTCGGTACCGAACACGGCCTCGGCGACGTCGGGCGGGAGGTTGAAAAAGAAGGAGTCCGCCCCGACCTGAGAGGCATGGGCTCGTAGCGCGGCGCGCTTGCGCGAGAGCCAGGGGCGCACGTCGATCGCCGTCGTCACGACCTCTTCGGGGACGCCGAAGGGCAAGACCTCAGCAGGCCAGGATTCCGAACCGAAGGGCGAGGGCAGGCCTTCCGCGAGCATCCGCTCGTGGAAGGCGATGAGCCGGCTACGGGGTAGGGCATGGACAAAGCGCTTGCGGACCTGCCAGGGACGGCCCGGCACGCTCAGCTCTGCAGGGTCGGCGGCGAGCTCGAGGGCCCGTGAAGTCACCTCGTGAGCCTTTACGTGGTCGGGGTGGCCATACGTTCCTTGCTCGTCATCCCCGACCACGACGTCCGGCCGAAAGGAACGTATGACGGCGGCCAACCGACGCCCGGCCTCGTCGAGATCCGCCTGGTGAAAGCTCGCCGGGTCCTCGTTCGAGGCGGTCCCCGGCATCCCGCTGTCACGGTAGCCGAGGAACTCGTGCTCGGAGACGCCCAGCTCGACCAGCGCGGCGTAAAGCTCGCGCGAACGGACCTCGGCCATCGCCACGTCGCCCAAGTCGATCCCAGCCAGGTTCTCACCCTCCTCGCCACCGGTGCAGGTCACCACCTTCACGCGGGCCCCGCTCTCGGAGTAGCGGGCGAGGATTCCACCGCACTGAATCGTCTCGTCGTCCGGATGGGGATGAACACAGAGCAAGGCCAGGGCCGTCGGTACAGCATCCGTTGGAGCCGGGGTGGCGACCGAAGGTCGCCGGGCGGGGGGCATGTCGTGGGTGGCGACCGTAGGTCGCCGGGCGGCGGGGAAAACGACTGGATCTGTCATACATACTCCTCGCGCTGCACCGATCAGGCCCCTTCCCCTCCGTCGTGTTCGTACACGGCTCCACCCGCCTGCCGCGGTCTTGAGCAAGCTTGCGCGCGCGTTTGGCCGCCTGTGCGCCAGCACGATCTTGGACAGGCCATGACCGCCGCCACTCGGCCTTCGTCTGTCTCCCCGCATACTTCCATTCGTCGTCGAGGGGCGCAGGTGGTCGCGAACTTGGACCGTCCTGAGTCGCCAAGACGGGACCCACACGCTGGTGGCAGCGGCCCCCACCACTACTCTGTGGCAGATGGATCTTCGCTTCGTCACCGACGAGTCGGCTCTCGACGCCGCACTGGAACTCGTCGCCGAGCCGGTCGTGGGGATCGACGTCGAGCGTGCCGACGGGGGGCGCTACTTCAAGGCCGCCGCGCTCGTCCAAGTCGGTACGGCCCGAGGCTGTGTGCTGGTAGACGGGATCGCGGTGGATGATCTCGGATCACTCGAAGCCTTTCTCACCGGGCGGCTCGCCGTCTTTCACGCGCTGGAGAACGACCTGGGCCCGCTCGCGAGCTTGCAGGTGCGTCCGGCTCGCGCGGCGGACACGTCGATCGCCGCCGCTTTGCTGGGCCAGCCGACCGGACTACGCCCACTTCTGGCGGGGGTGCTCGGAGTCCGACTCGGCGGCGACAAGGAGCGTCTGCAGCGTGCCGACTGGTCGGTTCGGCCGCTTAGTGAGGAGATGATCGCCTACGCCGCAGAGGACGTCGCCTACCTTCCGAGGCTGTGGGCGGAACTCGAGCGGCGGCTGCGTGAAAGCGGGCGACATGGTTGGTATGAGCAGGAGCTTGCGGCGGTCGTCGAACGCGTCAGTGGCCGCCGCCGCTCCTGGACGCGAACGAAAGGACTGGGACGACTCGACGAACGTGGACGGGCTGTGCTGCGGGCAATCTGGGAGGAGCGCGAGACGATCGCCCGTCACGAGGACGTGGCCCCCCAGCTCATCGTCCGTGACGAGAGCCTGGTCGCCATCGCTGAAAACCCGCCGCAGAGCTTGGCAGGGTTCAGTCATCACGGGCTACGCGGCCACCAGGCGCGCCGCTACGGTCACCGTTTTCTCGCTGCCGTACGAGACGGCATCGGAACCCAAGGTGAAGCGGCCGCTACCAAAGCAAGGCCAGCAACCAGCGAAGACCGCGCCACCTACGACCGTCTGCGACGAGCACGGGCGCAAGTCGCCGAAGGTTTCGGCATCTCCTCAGGCGTGCTCTGCCCCAGCCGTCTCCTGTGGCAAGCGGTACTGTCAGATCCCCACAACGGCGGGGAACTCTGCGCGGTAGCCGGTCTGAGGCCATGGCAGACGGAACTGCTCGAGGAAGCGCTGTGGGCCGCGTACGAGAAGGGCCAGATGAGAAGCGGCCGCAGCCACGAGCGTCGTGTACAGGAGGGGGGCCCTCAGGCAGCGAGCGCTGACGGCGCCGAGCCTCTCTAGCAGCTGCCAACCTCCACTCGCCGTCATCCCGTGCGAACAAGGGCCGCCGGCAGCGCGAAATGGACGTCCTCCTCTACCACCTGCACGGTCTCGACCCTCTTGGTGCCATGAGCGCGGAACCAGGCGATCACTTCGCTTACCAGAGCCTCGGGGGCGCTGGCACCGGAGGTGAGTCCGATCACCTCGACTCCCGAGAGCCACCCGGGATCGATGGCATGGACGTCTTCCACGAGTTCGGCGCGCGTACCGGACGCGCGCGCCACCTCCACGAGCCGCTTCGAGTTCGACGACGTCGACGATCCGACCACCAGCACGAGGTCACAGCGTGACGCCAGCACCTTCGCCGCGTCCTGGCGATTTTGCGTCGCATAGCAGATGTCGTCGCGCTTGGGATACTGCAGCAGCGGGAAGCGCTGCCCGAGTCGGTCAACGACCGCTCGCGCGTCGTCAACCGAGAGTGTGGTCTGCGTGATGTAGGCGACTTCGGTATCTTCGGCCAGCGGCAGGACGTCGACGTCTTCGGGGCGCTCTACCAGTCGAATGGCGTCGGGCGCCTCTCCCATCGTCCCGATGACCTCCTGATGGCCGGCGTGACCGATGAGGACGATCTCGAGGCCTTTCGCCTGGTAGCGGCGCGCCTCGACGTGGACCTTCGTTACGAGTGGGCAGGTGGCGTCCACGAGAACGTGGTTGCGAGCACGGGAATTCGCGAAGGCCTGCGGCGGAGAGCCGTGCGCACTGAACACGATGACGGCGCCTTCGGGCGCGTCCCGCTCGTCCTCGACGAAGATCGCGCCACGGGCGCGCAGCTCTTCCACGACATGGGTGTTGTGAACGATTTCGTGTCGCACATATACGGGGGGGCCGTAGATCTCCAGCGCCTTCTCCACCATGGCGATGGCCCGATCTACGCCGGCGCAAAAGCCTCGCGGCGCGGCGAGCAGCAGGGTGTCGGGTACAGCTGGCACAGAATCCCTCCCGCCTCCTAGCGGTCCTGCATCCGCCGGCCCGCCGTGCTGTCGCCCTGCCCAGGCAATCTTTCGCTTTGGCAACGATGCCGCGTTCTTGGTCCACATCCTGGTCTGGAGGCCGCTGCTCCGGTCCAATCAGACGCCAGGGTCCACAGACCTTGATGGTAGCGGCCTGCACTGGCCCGCCCGGCCCGTCCCCAGGGGATGCTGAGCGGACGACCCGAGCGGCAACGAGCAGGGGCCTCAGGGCAACTGAGCTCCATGAGACGCCGACCGGCGAGAGCTCGGCCAGGTGACGGGCGTTAGCGCCCATTCAGCGGCTTCGCCGTTTCGTGTCGCCCTCCGCTCGCTGCCGATAGCGGTCCCGTCGCCCCGCTACCTGACTCGAGGGGCAGAGATGTTCGACGGCACAGTCGTGACATCGTGGCCGCTGCGCTAGGCAGGTCCGCCGTCCGTGAGCGATGAACAGGTCAGATACCTCGAGCCAACGCCCGTGCGGGAAGAGCTTCATGAGGTCCAACTCGATCTTGACGGGATCCTCGTGGCGGGTGAGGCCGAGTCGACGTGAGATGCGCCTGACGTGGGTGTCCACGACTATGCCGACGTGGACCTCGAACGCGTTCGACAGGACGACGTTGGCTGTCTTGCGGGCTACTCCCGGCAGTTCGAGCAGTTCGTTCATGGTGTCGGGCACTTTGCCGTCGTGGGACTCCAACAGGGAGCGGGCGGTCGCAGACAGGTTCCGCGCCTTCTGGCGAAAGAAGCCCGTCGGACGCAGGATGTCTTCGAGTTCGTTCAGGGGCGCCTCCGCAACCGCCTGAGGACCCGGATAGCGGGGGAAGAACTCGGCCGTCACCTCGTTCACCTTTTTGTCGGTGCATTGGGCCGAGAGGACGGTCGCTACCAGCAACTGCCAGGGATCGGAGAAGTGCAGGGCGATCCGGGCATCGGGGTAGGCCTCAGCCAGCCGGGCGAGGATGACCGGCGCCCGCTTCGCCTTCGCCGCATCCCGAAGAAGCTCCGCCACCGCGAGGAGCGTAGCGGCGCCTGCCTGCGATTAGACCGAGAGAAGTATCGGCTGGGACCGGGGAGCACTCGTCAGCGTTGATCGGGTGCGGAACAGCGCTGGCAAGCGGCTCCCGTCCGCCCCGCCTCGAGCGTCCTGCTGTTGTCGTCGAGCCCCCTGAAGCGGCGTCGCTTCTCCCTTGTCGTCAAACGACGACCCTCTCACCGGCGATCCGGCCCCTCTCCGGCTCGACCGGCAGCACGACGTGGAAGGTGCTGCCCTCGCCGAGGACACTGTCGACGGTCACCTTGCCGCCGTGTCGTTCGGCAGCATGACGGACGATGGACAGGCCCAGCCCCGTGCCCCCGGTCGCGCGCGACCTGGCCACGTCCACGCGGTAGAAGCGCTCGAATATGCGATCGAGGTCGTGGCGGGGGATTCCGATTCCCGTATCTTCCACGTCGAGCTGCCAGGCACCGTCGACCCGATGCAGCCGCACCGCGACGCTCCCACCAG
The DNA here is from genome assembly GCA_046263195.1 of Nitriliruptorales bacterium. Taxonomy (GTDB): domain Bacteria; phylum Actinomycetota; class Nitriliruptoria; order Nitriliruptorales; family JAHWKO01; genus JBHELG01. The sequence continues at coordinate 14,651 of JBHELG010000044.1, forward strand.
GGCGGTTGTAGCCGACAGCATTTTCGAGCAGGTTCGCGACGATGAGGCGCAGGTCCTCTTCGACTCCGCCTAGCAGCGCACGGTCGGGCAGATCCGTCGCGACGCTGACACCGGTTTCTGCACCGACGGGGCCCAGGCGTTCGACCTCCCGCCGTATGAGCGCAGCGAGGTCGACGAGGCCACGTCGAAGGCCGGCTTCGTCTTCGAGGCGATGGAGGTCGAGCAGGTCGCGAACGAGCTTGCCGAGCCGCTCGGCCTCGCCTCCCAGCCGCTCGACCAGGACCCTGGCCCGCTCAGGGTCGCGGTCGACGGTCACGGACAGAGCTTCCGAGAGGGCCTGTATGCCGCTCACGGGCGTCTTCAGCTCGTGGGAGGCGTTCGCGACGAAGTCACGGCGAAGTGCGTCCACCCGCCGATGCTCGGTTCGATCGGAGATGACGAGTAGCACCTCGTCGCCCACCGGTGCGGCGAGAGCCACCAGTTCGCGCCCACCGACCTGAGCTTCCATTTCCACCTTTCTGCCCAGGGAGATGGCTTCGTCGACCGCCTGAGCGAGTTGCCCGCTGCCTAGGCTCTGAGCAGCGGTGAGGACCTGCTGAGCCCCAAGATGAAAGCGGTCGCGGGTGGCCTCGTTCGCGTGCACGAGGTGCCCCTCACGGTCGAACAGCAACGCCGGCTCGGGGAGCGCCTCGACGAACTCGTTGCGGACGTGACGTTCACGCTCCAGTCGCTCCCCGCGACGGCTGTAGGCCGCGCCGAGGGCGTTGACCGCGACGGCGAGGTGCTGCCAGGAGGCGCCGCCTGGCACGCGCAGCGGGGCGTGCTGAGCGAGTCCCAGCCAGCGATTGATCGCACGGGCCATACCGTCTACCCGACGCTGCTCACGTGACCACAGCCAGACAGCCGCGCCCAGACCGAGCGCAACGCCGACCACGGCCGCGAGCGGCGCGGGGAGCCGGGTCCCGACGATCGAGGCGAGCCCTGTCGCGAGCGGGACCAGTACCAGGAGCGCGCGTGTCATCGACGAACGAAGCGTAGGCCGCTCGAAGAGCGCAGCGATAACGGTCCTGGCACTGGCCGAGCCATCGGGCAGTCTGTTAGGGGGGTGGTCGTGGTGACGGTCTTGGGCCTGATCAGACGTCCATGAAGCGGTAGCCGATGCCACGGACCGTGACGATCCGTTCCGGGTTGTGGGGATCGCATTCGACGCGAGTGCGCAAGCGCCGGACGTGCACATCCAGGGTCTTGGTGTCCCCGACGTAGTCGGGACCCCACACCTCCTCTATCAGCCTGCCACGTGTGAGGACCAGACCGGCATTTTCGATGAGCAACTCGAGCAGGTCGAACTCCTTGGGTGGCAAGTCCACCTTCCTGCCGTCGACGTGGACCTCGTGCCGGCTGCGGTCGACGCGCACCCCGCGGGCTTCGATGGGAGCATCCAGGTCGATCGTCACAGCCCTGCCACGACGCAGGACTGCACGAATGCGGGCGATGAGCTCACGTGACGAGAACGGTTTCGTGATGTAGTCATCCGCCCCGAGCTCGAGCCCGACGACCCGATCCACCTCAGCATCCTTGGCTGTCACCATGATGATGGGAATATTGCTGCGAGCGCGCAGACGGCGACACAACTCCGTCCCGGACAGACCCGGCAGCATGAGGTCGAGCAGAACGAGGTCGGGACGCTCGCGCTCCCACGTCGGCAGGGCCGCATCGCCGCTGACCGCTCGGACCACCGTGAAGCCTTCGGCCTCCAACGAAGCTGTCAGCCCCTCGACGATGGCGACTTCATCCTCGACGATCAGAATCTTTGGCATGGCCTCATAAGCAAGGTAGCAGTCCAAGGCTGGGCGTATGATGACTGTTACGGGGAGGAGGCGGTCCGGTGCGAAACCATTTTCATGCCGAGATCGACCATCTCGTCGACGCGCTCGTGGGGATGGGGGAAATTGCCGGCGAGATGCTGGCGAGGGGCGTGCGTGCCCTCGTCCGCCGCGACCTCTCCCTTGCGGACGAAGTCATGCGCTCGGACGACGAGGTTGACGCCCGTTACGTCCAGGTACAGAACCGCATCGTGCGGACCCTGGCCCTGCAAGCTCCCGTCGCCAGTGACCTGCGCCTGCTGTCGGCGATGCTGCACGTCAACATCCATCTCGAGCGCATGGGCGATTACGCCGTCAACGTCGCCCGGATGGCCAAGTTGTCCGCGAACTACCAGGACGAACCGGAGCTCGCCGACCAACTGCGCGAGATGGCGGAGATAGCGATCGAGGTGGGTGAGGAGGCCGTGGTCTCCTTCGCGCAACGCGACCTGGAACGTGCCCGGCGCCTGCCCCTGCTCGACGACAGTGTCGATCATCTCAACATCGGGGTCTTCAAGCGTCTCGTGCGACTCGCCTCGGACGACGAGTCCCACTTGGAGTGGGCCACTCACATGATCCTCGTCGCCCGACAGATCGAGCGCTGGAGCGATCACGCGGTGGACATTGGCGAGGCGACGATCTTTGCGGTCACCGGCGAGATGGTGGAGCTTTCGAGCAACACCCCGACTGGGAGTGGCGGCCGCGCAGGCTGACTCCATCCTCAAAGGCCCCTACGTCGACCACGACGCATGGTGACGAGGCGGGCGAGGAAGGCGAAGAGGAGCACGACGAGCAGCAGCTCGAGAGCTCCAGCCCACGCCTTGGCCTGGCCCGCCTGGTAGGGGCTGCGAGCCCCGTCGAAGATGAGAAGTGTGAGCGCGGCCTGAGGTTGGCCCTGGAGTGCCGTGACAATCTCGAGCGCCCCGAACGCGGTGAGGATGAGCGGCGCAGTCTCACCGATCGCCCGCGCAATGGCGAGCATCGAACCGGTGACGAGTCCCGGTCCGGCGGCCGGCAGGACGACTCGCACTGTCGTCTGCCAGCGCCGCGCTCCCAGCGCATATGCGCCATGACGCAGATCGTCGGGCACGAGCTTCAGAATCTCCTCAGCCGACCGCACAACGATGGGCAGCATGAGCAGGCCGAGAGAGAGGGCACCAACCAGCGTCCCGAAGCCGATCATCTGCACGAGGGCCGCGTAGATGAACAAGCCCACGAAGATCGACGGCACTCCCGTCATGACGTCGGTGAAGAAACGAATCGGCGCCGTGAGCGGGTCACGGCGAAACTCCACCAGATAGACAGCGGCCGCCACGCCGAGTGGGACGCTCAGGCCAGTCGCGATGAGCGTCATGTACAGGGTTCCGATCAGACCGTGCAGCCAGCCCCCTCCCGGCCGTCGCAACGAGATCGACACAGTCGTCAAGAACTCCCAGTTCATGGCCGGGGCGCCGTTGCGGATGACCACAAAGAGGATGAGGGCGAGCGGAACGAGCGCGAGCAGCAGGCAGGCGAACAGCAGCCCGGTCATGATCCGGTCGCGTCGCATTCGCCTGCGGGCCCGTGGACTCTTCGTCTGCAGGCTCGACGTCAGATCCCCGGGGGTGGGGGGGTGTCCCCCGCCATCTCCGTGACTGAGGTCCACAGCCGTGTCCGTCACGGGCTCACCACCGCGGGGGGGTTGCCGACCTTCCACACCACGAACCGCGCCGCGGCGTTGACGACAATCGTGATCACGAAGAGCGCCACCCCAATGGCGACCAGGGCCTGAACGCCTTCGGGACTGGACTCCTGGAACGTGTTCGCGATGAGAGCCGCCATGGAATAGCCGGGGCGCATGACGCTGACGTCGATGCTCGCTGCCGAGCCGATGAGCAGCGCCACGGCGATCGTCTCGCCCAGGGCGCGGCCGAGTCCGAGCATGGAGGCCCCGACGATCCCCGACGTCGTGCGGGGCAGAACGACATGTCGCATGACTTCCCAGCGAGTCGCCCCGAGTGCATAGGCCGCATCCCGTTCCGCCTGCGGAACCGCGGTGAAGACCTCACGGATTATGGCCGTGATGATGGGCAGGACCATGATGGCGAGCACGGTCCCCGCCGAGAGATGGCTGAACCCTGTCGGTGGTCCGGCAAGGATGGGGAGCCACCCCCCGAGCGAGGCCGAGAGCATCCTCATGAGCGGGAGCAGCACAATCGGGATGAAGAAGAGGACTCCCCAAAGCCCGTACACGACGCTAGGCACGGCGGCGAGGAGTTCGACCGCATAGCTGAGAGGGCGGCGGACCGAGCGTGGCGCGACCTCGGACAGGTAGAGCGCCACTCCGATCGACAGGGGGAGGGCGAGCGTGAGCGCGATGACCGACGTGGTAATGGTTCCGTAGATGAACGGCAGTGCGCCGTAGGTGCCGGTGATCTCCGTGCGGGACGGGCCGGGCTTCCACTGGCGCCCGGTGAGGAAACCGAAGCCCTCCTTGACGAACACCGGCCACGCATCTGCGGTCGTCGAGGCGATCATCAGACCGAGGACGAGGAGCACGCTCACACCGGCGGCCGTCACGAGCCCCCGAAAAACCGTGTCGGCATGACGGCCAGACCCTCTGCTTGCGAGGGGTCCGGAGTCGGGCTCCAACTCTGGCGGGAGGTCGTTCGTCATTGCTGAGAGTTGATGAGGTTCACCTTCTCGAGCGCGCGCTCCTGCAGTGCGTCGGGAATCGGCGCGTAATGGCTGGCCTGGGCCGTGGCGTCCCCCTCTTGCAGCGCCCAGACGAGGAAGTCCTTCAGGGCCGCCCCCTCGTTCTCCGAGTACTTGCAGGTGTGGGCGAGGATCCAGGTCGCCCCGACGATCGGGTAACCCTGCCCGCGCACGCCGAGCACGTCGAAGCGCAGGTCCTCGGGAATGGTGATCCCGTCGGCTGCGGCGGCGGTGGACTCGAGTGTGGCCGTGACGGCGTTACCGTCCGCGTTGACCATGTCAGCAGCCGTAAGTTGGTTCTCGAGCACATACGACAGCTCGACGTAGCCGATCGCACCGGGGGTCTGCCGGACCGCGGCAGTGACCCCGTCGTTGCCCTGCCCCCCGATCCCCACGGGCCACTGGACTTCCTTGCCCTTACCTACCCGCTGGTCCCAGCTGGGCGAGACGTCCGCGAGGAAGGTCGTGAACACGCTCGTCGTGCCGGAGCTGTCGGAGCGGTGGACAACCGTGATGCGCTGGTCGGGCAAGGCCGCTGCGGGGTTGAGCTGCACTATGGCGGGATCGCGGAGGCTGGTGACCTCACCGAGGAAGATTCGGGCCAGGGTCGGCCCGTCGAGTGTGAGCTTCTCGATCCCCGGGATGTTGAAGGGGATGGCAACCGCTCCGAACACCGTGGGGACGTGCACGGTAGGGCACCCCCGGGCCTCGGTCGCCGCCTGGATCTCGCCTTCCGTCAGATAGGCGTCGCTGCCGGCGAACTGCACGCTCTGGGCGACGAATTGTTGGATGCCACCGCCCGAGCCGATGCCCTGGTAGTTGATGCTGACCGCAGGCTGTACGTCCTTGTACTGCGCGATCCAGTCGAGGTAGAGCGGTTCGGGGAACGTCGCCCCAGCCCCTACGAGCCGCGCCCCGAGTCCTCCCCCACCGCCCCCGGCCTTGGTTGCGGGCCGGGGGTCCCCGGCCGTGCCCCCGCCACATCCGGTGGACAGGAGGGCGAGCAAGAGCAGGGCGAACAGGGGCGTGTGTCGTAGCCGCATCCGCTCAACTCCCGGTAGCCAGATGAGCGGACAGTAAGAGGTGCGCCTGAAGGTGAGCTGACGCCAGAGTGAACAACCCATGAACGGGCAATGTCTCGTCGCCTGGCATGCCGAACATCGAGTGGAGGGTTACCTAGCTGGTCGACTAGACCTCCAGGGTACGCGGCTTCGCATACACGGCCTTGCCGGTCCCGAGCGTCACGAACGGGGCGATGGGGACGGCACCACGTCGACCGGACGACCGCAGCGTCTCCACCATGCCCGTCTCCCGCAGATACCAGGTCTGGGTATGGCCGCCATGAAGCGTCATAGGCACCGGCGGGGACACGGGCAGCGGGTTCAAGTAGCCGGGGATCGTCCCACCCTGCCCATCGCGGATCTCGAGCCCATAACCGGTGATAACCACCGATGCCCGGCCGAGATTGCGTGCTTCGATGGTGATGAGCCCATCATCGAAGTCCGGCGGGATATAACCGTGGCCGGAAGTAACCTTGACCCTCGCGCCCGTATAGAGGTGCGACATGGTGGCCACGATCAAGCTTCCAACGGCCGTCAGCAACGCGAGCAGCGCGATGATGAACGTCAGCAGGTTGAACGCCTCCGAGCTCATCGCGTCCCTATCAGCGCCGCCACATCTGGACGAGGACGTTCCAGGCGAGGAGAACGTGCACCCACCTGACCCCCGAGGGCCCGCCCGTGCCAACCTCCTTCCAGGCGAGGATGGCTGCCCAGCGGTCGAGACACCTCGCCCACTACGAGGCCAGCCAGGCGAAGACGCTCGCTCATCATGTAGGGAATCATCCTGTGGTCATCTGGGAGGCGGGGGCCACTCGGCGCAGCAACCTCTACAAGCCCCGGGCCAGGATCTCAAGTGCAACGGGAGGTCTTGGCCAAAGCGAATGCGCCTCTCCTCGCCCAACCATCCGTAAAGGGCGAAATATCCTCGGCGGGGAGGCATGAGACCGGGTTCCGACGCGGCTCCGACCCGCCCGAACCTGGCGATCGCGAGGATCTGACCGCTGTGGGGTCTTTGCCCTAGCCGAAGCGGCCGGTTATGTAGGCCTCGGTACGCGGATCGGATGACTGGGTGAAGATGTGTTCCGTCCCATCGAACTCGACGAGGACGCCGCTGCGCTCTCCCGATGCCGGATCCACCTCCACAGTCAGGAATGCCGTGCGATCGGAGACGCGGGCGGCCTGCTGCATGTTGTGGGTGACGATGACGATCGTGTAGCGGTCGCGCAGCGACCGCATGAGATCCTCGATCCTCAGCGTCGCGATGGGATCCAGTGCGGAGCAAGGCTCGTCCATGAGGATGACATCAGGTTCGACCGCCAGCGCCCGGGCGATGCAGAGGCGCTGCTGCTGGCCACCGGACAAAGCCAGTGCGTTCGACCCCAGCTTGTCTTTCACCTCGTCCCACAGTGCTGCTGCACGCAGCGCCTGTTCGACGTCATCGTCGAGGTTGCGGACATGACCGTGAAGCCGGGGACCGAACGCAACGTTGTCGTAGATGGACTTCGGAAAGGGGTTGGGCTTCTGGAACACCATGCCGATTCGGCGGCGCACCTCGACCGGGTCCACATCCTCGTCGTAGAGGTCCTCACCGTTGTAGAGGACGGAACCCTCGATCGAGGCGCCGGCGACAAGATCGTTCATGCGGTTGAGGCAGCGGAGGAGCGTGGACTTCCCGCATCCGCTCGGCCCGATGATGGCGGTGATCTCGCGGCGGGGGATATCGAAGCTCACGTCGCGCAAGGCCGTGGCGGCGCCGTAGCGGACCCTCACGTCTCGGAGATTGAAGACTGAGCCCATCGCTTCATCTGCCGCCGGACCTTGAGGTGGGTGTGAGGACTGGCGGGTCAGAGCGTCAGCGACGCGGGTGGCCCACTCTTCGCTGGATGGCGGCCGGGTACGGGTCTCAGAGAGGTGAGTCATCGGCCGGTTCGCGTCTTGCGCCCCGCCTGCCGGCCTCATCGGACTCCAACCCGGGGGCATGACTCCGGGGTCTATCCCGGACCGTTCGTCCTGCCCACGCGGGTAGTTCGCGGTCGGACGGGGGACGGTCGTCATCCCGGCTCGGCTCCTGTCGCGTTCGCGCGATCAGCGCTCCAGATTCGGCCCACCTACCGCGGCTACGCGCTGATCCTGACGCCCGCCACTCTACGCCACGCCCCGCCGCCCGGCGGCGCCCTGCTCGAGGAGGAAGGTGAACTCTCGGTGAACGGGAGGGGCGAGAGCAAGGCCGGTGGTGCGCCCCGTGATGGTCATCCTGACGGTCGCTCAAAAGTCACTGCTGGCGTACTCCCGCATCTTTTCCAGGCTATGACGAGCGCGCACGGTCCGGATGGTGCCGCTCTTCGAACGCATGACGACAGATTCGGTCGTGACCCCGCGGCCATCGAACGAGACCCCCCCAACCAGGCCACCAGAGGTGATCCCGGTACAGACGAAGAACACGTCCTCGCTTGCGACGAGATCGTCGGTGGTCAGGACCTGGTCGAGGTCGTAACCCTGGTCGGTCAAGGCTTCACGCTCCTCGTCGCTCCTGGGCCACAATCGACCGAACATGCGCCCGCCGAGCGCCTTCGTTGCGCACGCCCCGATGACACCCTCAGGGGTGCCGCCGATCCCCATGAGGACGTCGACGTCACGCCGCTCCTCCCATGCTGCCTGGACTCCTGCGGCGACGTCACCGTGGTCGAAGAGGGTCAGCCGGGCACCTGCCTCGCGGATCTGCCGCTTGAGATCGTCGTGACGGTCGCGTTCGAGCATGGCGACCGTCACTTCCCGGACCTCCCTGCCCGTCGCCCTCGCGATGGCCTGGAGGTTCTCGCCTACAGACGCGTCGAGGTGGACCACGTCACCGACCTCGGGGCCGACCACGATCTTCTCCATGTACATCGCCGGACCAGGGTCGAACATCGTGTCGCGCGGTGCGAGCGCGATCACGGAGATCGCCCCTGTCCGGCCCTCCGCGAGCAGGGTCGTGCCTTCGACCGGGTCAACGGCGATGTCGGTCTGCGGAGGCTCGCCGGTGCCGATCTCCTCGCCGTTGTAGAGCATGGGCGCCTCGTCCTTCTCTCCCTCCCCGATGACGACGACGCCATCCATGGAGACGGTCGAGAGCATTACACGCATCGCGTCGACCGCAGCCTGGTCGCCTGATTCCTTGTCGCCTCTGCCCTGCCAGCGTGCCGCGGCGAGGGCGGCCGCTTCGGTTACCCGCACGAGTTCGAGCGCGAGGTTGCGATCGGGGCCCTGCTTGTCGCCCATTGCGACTCCTTTCTGGCCTGGCACGACGCGAGATACTCGGCGGATCTCCTGACTCTAATCTCGAGCCGCTGGTGTGGGCCCGGCTTTGAGGTCGCCCCGTCGTGAGCCCACCCGACTGTGGCGTCGTGCTCTCAACTGCCGCTTCGTGTTCGTCGAGCAGGATGGCGGGCGTTCCGCTTGAGCAACGCAGGACAGTGCAGGCCGCTACTCGAGGGACTGGACGGACCTTGGTATGCCGAAGGCTCCTGACCGGGGAACTGATTCCCTGTCGGCAAGGAGGGTGTCATTCTCCCAGGCCACGCGATCCGGAAGCCCTGCGAAGCTGTTCATCGTCTTCTTGAGCCGTGACACCGTGGCCGCGTCGCGGGCGATCACGAGCGCGAGCCAGTCGAGTGCCGTGGACTCGGCCTCGCCATCCGCGACGACTCGCTGCACCAGGCCGGTACGGAGAGCCTCCTCGGCGTGCACATCTCGGCATGACAGTACCCAGTCCTTTGCCGTGCCCAGACCGACAAGGCCGATCGTGCGCGCGGCGCCGACGGCAACTCCGTAACTGGCGCCAGGAAAACGGAAGACCGCCGAACGCCCCGCGGTGCGCAGGTCGCAACTCGCGGCGACCTCGGCGCCCCCTCCGATCGCGCTGCCCTCAACGGCTGCGGCGGTGGGCTTCGGATGATTCGACAACAGGTCATAGAGGACCGTGAAGAGCTCGGTGCGGCGCCGTCCCTGATCAGCCAACTGCTCGTGCACATCCGACCCGGCGCTGAAGGTCCTGCTGGCACCGGTGATGAGCACGCCCCCGACCTCTGGGTCCCCGGCGGCGTCGCTGAGCGCGGCGATGAGGGCTTCGAGCATCTCGCTGTTCATCGCGTTGCGGGCGGCGGGCCGGTTCATTCGCACGACCCGCACCCGACCAGATTCGCTGTCGTGGTCGGCGACGATCACCGGCACACACGACCTCCCTCTGCGATTCACCCATCAGGGTAGCGAGTGGCCTCGGCCCTCCTGGCGATGGGGGGTTAGCCTCGTGACATGTCCGACAGCTCCCGCGCACGGCTTGCCCGTATCGTCCGCGAACCAGGGTGTGATCTTGCCGAGGCAGCACTCCTGTGCTGCGTCGAGATCGAACCCGACCTCGACGTGGACGCCGAACTGCTGCGCCTCGACGCCTTCGCGGACGGACTGCGCGCCACCGGACACATGCCCGGCGAGGCACGGGCGGACGCAGAGGCTCTCGCGGCTCACCTTGCTGGCAACCTCGGGTTCGACGGGGACAGGGAGCGCTACCACGACCCGCGGAACGGGCTGCTCACGGCGGTGCTGGATCGCAAACGAGGCCTGCCAATCGCCCTTGCCATCGTCTACGTCTCCGTCGCCCGCCGCGCGGGGATCGCCGCCTTCGGCATCAACACGCCCGGCCATTTCCTGGTCGGGGTCACCTCGCAACGCCGCGCCACTGGGGCGACGGTCGTCCACCCGGTCGTAGTAGATCCTTTCCATGGCGGCACGCTTCTCACCGAAGCTCAGGTCTCCGAGCGGTTGCAGGCCGTGACGGGGGGAACCGGGCATGTCTCGCCTTCGATGCTGCGACCAGCGCCCTGTCCCGTAGTGGTGCGTCGACTCCTCGACAATCTCACCCGCGATTTTCTCGGGCAGGGCGACGTCGAGGACGCGCTGTGGACGGTGGAGCTGAAACTCCTGCTGCCGGAAAGTTCGCCCCACGACCTTCGGATGGCGGGGGAGCTGCTGGTCCAACTGGGCCGCTACCGGATGGCGGCCGAGATTCTCGAGGACTACGTCATGCGTGAGGGCGGGCAAGGGGAGGACATCGAGGCCATCACCCGCCTCGCACTGCGCGCACGGGCCCAGATGAACTGATCCCTCCCCCTGCCCATTCGTACAGGGGTGGCCAGGATGCGAGTCGCAGCGAAGACCAGGGAGTCTCGCCGCTGGCTGAGCGGTCGGCCCGGGACTTGGCCGAGCTGGACGCGCGGCCCTCTCACGTGTATGGCCCTCCGTGCCGGTCGGAGGCTGCTAACGGTGAGAAAGACGAAGGAGCTGCCTCGGTGGGCCCCGAGCGGCCGAGCTGTGACGGCCAGCCTCGGTTTCATGGCCGTGCATCCCCAGGTGGCGCTGTCGCTGGCGGAAACACTCCTCGGCCGCCTCGGGAATGGCGGGCCAGCGCACATGAGTCTTCTCATGACGCAGACCAATCGGCGCGCCGCGGTTGCCGGCACCGTCACCGCTCGAGGATGAGACAGGAGCTCGTATGACCGAGGTTGCCGTGAACAAGGCTCGGAAGGTCGTTCCGCTCCCGACATTGACCTTCCGCAACGGTCCCCTCGCGGGCGCCGTCATGCAACTTGACCGGGATGAGGGAACCGTCGGGCGACGCGACGACAATACCTACGTTCTCACCGACCCGCGGGTGTCTCGGGTTCACGCATCGATCCGACGGGAGGCAGGCGCAATCATCATCACCGACTTGGGCTCGAGCGCCGGAACAAAGGTGAACGGCGAGGAGATCACCGGACCCTGCGTGGTCCGCCATGGCGACCGAATCGCGTTCGGCCCTATCGAGGCCACCCTGAGCGACCCGGCCATGGCTGCGCAGCCCGAGGAGACCACCCTCGTGCTCGAAGTCCCGAAGACAGAAATCGGCCCCCACCTGTCGCCACGCCAGCAGCAGGTGCTCGAGCTCATGGCCCAGGGGCTGACGAACAGTGAGATCGGTGAGCGCCTCGGCGTAACCGAGCGGACGGTGAAGGCGTACGCGCAGGAGTTGTACGACAAGCTCGGCGTACGTAACCGCGCGGGAGCAGTTGCCGACGCCGCGAAGTGGGGCTTGCTCGACGTCTAGACGCACCCGATTCTTCAGCTGCGCGCCCGTCGAATGGCGCTCACATCGTCGTCCCATCCGCTTCGGCGCGCGGTGAGAACAGTGGTGGTCCCGCGATGTCTGCTGTTGGGGGCCCCTCCCGTGTGGCCAGTATGTTCTTATGCCTTCAGTCCAGATAACTTGGGTCGCCGCCCCAGGGAAAGGGTCGCGTCGCTAGGACTTTCACTAGGATCCGGTCATGGCAGGCGGGGAAAAACGGCGGCAGTCAGCCAAAGACTGGCAGCGGGTCATCGAGGATCGGAATGCGCCGCTCTACACGGTCGGGGTCGTTGCCGACCTCGTCGGAGTAGATCCGCAGGTGGTGCGGGGCTACGACAAGCGAGGCCTCGTCGAGCCGCAGCGCTCCGAGTCAGGGCACCGCCGCTACTCTCGCCGGGACATCGAGCGGCTGTCACGAGCCCTCGAACTGGCTGAGGAAGGAGTCTCGACGGCCGGAATCGAACGCGTCCTCGAACTACAGGATCGTCTCGCCGCCGCAGAGGAAACCGAACCGGAGCAGGGCCAGTAGCACGATGCGCTGAGCCCATTTCGGGGCCATGAGCGACCACGTCGAAGAAAAACTAACTCTGCGTCACAGTGGAGGCTGGAAATCCTCGCAGAGGGTAAAATTCGGGTTGCAACAGAAGCGCAGTTACTCCGACCGCAAAGAGGTTTCAAGGTTGCCTACGGCGTAATCCTACGAGACCGCGCGTAAGTGAGGTTGACATGGTCGGCTCGTCGCATGCTCGGTCGCCTCGCGATGCCAGGATGGCGGCGGCTGTCCTGGCTCCGGAAGCCAGTCTCGTCGGCCAGCTCGATCCGATGATGCTGTCGAAGGCGTATGCGGAGGTCGCTCGAGGTCTCGTCCGCCATCCCGAGGCGTTCGCGAGCGCTCTCCTCCGTGGGGCGTACGGGGTCGCGGCCGTCGCCCTCGCCGGGCTGCGTCGCGCGTCAGGGCAACCAACCCGACCCCCGATGGCCCTCCCCAGTGGGGACCGCCGTTTCAAGGATCCGGCCTGGGAGAAAAGCCCCCCCTTCTTCGCGCTCCAGCAGCTCTACCTGCTCTGGGGGGAGTTGCTCATGGGACTTGTCGAGGCGGCTGACGTCGACGAGCATCGCAAGGCGAAAGCGAAGTTCGGCGTGCAGACCTTCGTGGATGCCCTCGCGCCCACGAACTTCCTCTGGGGCAACCCGGCGGCGTTGAAGAGGGCGCTCGACACAGGTGGGGCAAGCCTCGTCCGAGGTGTCGGCAACTTCTTCACCGACCTCATCGAGAATGACGGACGGCCGCGACAGGTTGACCTGACCCAGTTCGAGGTCGGCAGAAACCTCGCCGCCACGCCCGGCAAGGTGGTGTACCGCAACGACCTCATGGAGCTCATCCAGTACGCTCCACAGACTGCGCAGGTGTACGAGATTCCGCTGCTGTGCAGTCCTCCGTATATCAACAAGTACTACATCATGGATCTCGCACCCGACCGCAGTTTCATCGAATGGGCGGTGCGGCAGGGTCACACGGTCTTCGCGATCAGCTACCGCAACCCCGATGCCTCCATGAGGAACGTGCGGCTCGACGACTACCTCATACACGGACCGAGCACGGCGATCGACGTCATCCGCGACATCACCGGCTCAGAGAAGGTCAACGTGGTCGGCCTGTGCCTGGGGGGGACGTTGACCGCGGTCCTCGTCGGCTACCTCGAGGCGGTCGGCGAGGACAGGGTCAACTCGCTCACGTTGTTGAACACGCTGCTCGACTTCAGTGAGCCCGGCGCGCTCGGCATGTTCACCGACCCGGAAACGGTCGAAGCCGTCGCGCGTCGGATGCGCAGGCGTGGCTACCTCGAAGGGCCCGACATGCGTGGCACGTTCGACTTCCTGCGCGCCAACGAGCTCATCTGGAACTACGTCGTCAGCAACTGGCTCATGGGAGAAGATCCTCCCGCCTTCGACATCCTCGCCTGGAACGCGGACAGCACCCGAATTCCCGAGGCCATGCATGCGTTCTACCTGCGCTCCTGCTATGTGCGCAACGAGCTCGCCAGTGGCGACATGGAGATCGATGGTGTGCGTCTGAGCCTCAACTCCATCCCCCAGGACACGTTCATCGTCGCCGCGGAGAACGACCACATCGTCCCCTGGCGCTCGTCGTACGCCTCCACGAAGCTGCTGAAGGGAGAAGTCGAGTTCGTGCTCACGAACGCGGGGCACGTGGCCGGGATCGTGAACCCTCCCAATCCCAAGGCCTACTACTGGGTAGCGGGCGAGGTGACGGGCGACGCCGACAGCTGGCGGGCCACGGCCGACAAGCGCAGCGGGTCGTGGTGGCCGCTTTGGAGTGAATGGATCGCCACGCTGGCGGGAGCACTGCGGGAGCCGCCGACGTTGGGCAGCGACAGCTTCAAGCCGATCGCGGACGCTCCAGGCCTCTACGTGCACGACAAGTAGAGCGGACTGCCAAGGTCAACCCGTGTCCTGTGGACGCTCAGCCGGTGTGAGCGGGGGGTCGTGGCCCAGACAGGTCCGTACGTCCATAGCGGCCGATGAGCTGTCCCTTGGCCAATATCGTGACCCCTTGCAGCACCGTGAGGAGTTCCTCGGCTGTGAAGCGATGTGGAAGCGCAAGCGGGGCTCCTACCGCCAACAGCGTGAACACGTAATGGTGCGCCTCGTGGCCGTGGGGTGGGCAGGGCCCGCCGTAGGCGGCCTGTCCGAAGTCATTCAGGCCTATCGTCACTCCCTCGGGTAACGAATCCTCATCGAGGCCGCTCGAGTTCGGGTCGAGGCCACAAACCAGCCAGTGCACGAACGTCCCGAAGACCGGCTCTGGATCCTCACAGACGAGGACGAGCTCGGCCGTACCTTCCGGTACGCCCTCCCAGCCCAACGGAGGTGAGGCATTCGTGCCGTCGCACGTGTAGCGCTGCGCCATCAGTTCGCCCTCCGCGAAGGCGCTGGAGGTGAGGCGGATCGCGGTGGGCACTGCCGCCGCAGCCTCGGAGACAACCACGCTCGCCATGTGCTCCCTTCCCTCGGACGCTGCACCCTCGCACATGAGTGCGAGCCACCACCTCGTACACCCAGACCGTATGGGGGCGACGCAGGCGCGTTGGCTCGCCCGGGTGCACGCAGACCTCGCGTCATGGAAACCTCGACCACGGCCTGCCAAGGTCCTGTGGCAAGTTGTTCCCACCGCGGGACCTTGCCCGTTGACCGCTATGGTCACGTGTACGGCGACGGCCCTGGCCTCGAGCATCGGATGTCCACATGGCAAACCTCGTCGTCACCGGACCCCCCCTCCTCGCCTTCAAGTGGGACCAGTTGAGGCATGAGGAGGAAACGGGGCGCGCTCGCGACTTCTACCCGGAAAGCCGTCATCAGGAAGCTCCCGGTTACCTGCACGGCGGCCTCGCCACAGCTGCGCTCCTCGACGCCGTGGGCGGCCTCTTTGCGCCCCCCAACCCCCCGACTTCCGCGGCCGTCCAGCTGAGAGGACTCCTACCCCTCGGTCACGACCTACGCGTGACCGTGTGGCAGAGCGATGATTCCTTCTTCCACTGCACGCTGCAGCACCTGCTCGAGCCATCATGGGCCGACCCCGTTGAAGTGGCTGTGGTGGGCGAGGTGAGCTTCGCGGGGCCCGAACCGGCCCCTGACAGCGC
This sequence comes from Nitriliruptorales bacterium, assembly GCA_046263195.1. Lineage (GTDB taxonomy): Bacteria > Actinomycetota > Nitriliruptoria > Nitriliruptorales > JAHWKO01 > JBHELG01. The sequence continues at coordinate 30,066 of JBHELG010000044.1, forward strand.
TGATCTCCGCGAGCTGGCGCTCGTACCGGTCCCGCAGCCACAGGAGCACGAGCTGTTCGCCGGCTGTTTCGTGTGCGGGCAGGACAACACCTCAGGTCTTCGCTTTCTGCCGGGCTGGCACGCCGGGGGCCGGGTGGTCGTGAGCTTCTATGCCGACGAGCGCTTCACGGAAGACGAGGGCAAAGGCGAGTTCTCACCCCTCTTGGCTTGCACGTTGCTCTCCTGCCCGACCTTCTGGGCGAACAAGCACCTACTGGACGAGACCGGCCGGCCAGGCGCACTGCTCACCGACTACGCGGTGAGATTGCACGGCGTCGCGCGGGTCGGAACGAACCTACGAACCGTTGGGATCGCTGGCGAGCCGGATGACGAGAACCTACGGGGGGTTTCTGCGCTCATCGACGAGCGGGGAGAGGTGTTCGCCACAGCCTCGGCAAGTTGGCGCATGGTCGACGAGATGCCGGCGCGCGAGCCGGGCGGGCCTACTCCAGCGGGCGAGGAGATGCCCCTGAAGGGCGGCCGGCCCGAGGTTCGAAGCCCCGACGACTGGGGACTGCCCCTGCCAGGTCGACGCGAGGACCCCGGTCCACGCTCGGAGCGCCCCTGAGGCGTAAGGCGGTCCGAGCAGGCCCAAGACCGTTACTACGACCTCTCTGCTGAAGAGGCCCAAGACTGTTACTACGGCCTCTCTGCTGAAGGCCACGGGACAAGGATCAGAGGGAGGGGAGTTCGACTTCGACCTTGGCCGTCGTGCAGTCCCTAGCGGCCGAAGCGTCGTCGGCGGCCCTGGTACTCCCGTAGGGCCCGGAGAAAGTCGATGCGCCGGAACTCGGGCCAGTAGGGGTCGCAGAAGTAGAACTCGCTGTGGGCACTCTGCCACAACAGGAAACCCGAGAGGCGCAGCTCGCCCGAAGTCCGGATTATGAGGTCGGGATCGGGAAAACCAGTCGTGTACAGGTGGTCGCCTATGTCCTCTGGACGTAACGACTCCGCGACCTGCTCCAGGCTGCGCCCGTCGGTCGCCTTTTCGAGTAGGAGGCTCCGCAAGGCATCGGTGATCTCGCGACGGCCGCCGTATCCGACAGCTACCTGTAGGAAGAAGCGGTCGTGGGGGGCCGTCGCCTCCTCGGCGTCCTTCAGAGCACGCCGGGTCTCTGCGGGCAGCAAGTCGAGTGCGCCGACAGCGCTGACTCGCAGTCCCCGTTCGACGGCCTTCGGATGCTGGGCGATGCGCACGACGGTGTCTTCGATGATGCGCAGCAGGCCGCTTACCTCGGCAGCATCACGATCGAGATTGTCCGTGGACAGCAGCCACAGTGAGACGTAGCGGACTTTCAACTCCCAGCACCAGTCGAGGAACTCCTCGATCTTGCGTGCGCCGGCCAGGTGCCCGAGATTGGGGTCATCCATCCCCCGTTCGCGGGCGTAACGGCGGTTGCCGTCAAGGATCACGCCCACGTGCTGTGGCATGGGGTCGGCGACGATCTGGGCTTCGAGTCGTCGCTCATAGAGGTGATACACCACATCGCGGAGGGACACCACGCTGCAGCTACTCCCCTCAGACGAGCACGAGCGGGACTCCCGCGGCCCGGCCTGGGAGCTCGCATCGGAAGGGTAGCCAACGACCACCTCCTCCAATGCCACTTCTATCGCCGGCCTCGAAGGTCGCTACCCTGAACCGTCCGTCGCTCCTCCCACCGCTGTCCGCTCCTTCTGTACTCACCCCGCCGGCCGGGTTGGTGACCGAAAGGTCGCCGGGCGGGCTGGGAGGTGACGAAGGAGGGCGATCAAGGCGACCGCCAGAGAGGAACCCTCGAACATGTCCGAGACGTGGCTGAGCCAGGAGGCACATGACCGCCTGCGCGCGGAGCTCGAGGAGTTGCGGACGCGAGGTCGAGCCCGTATCGCGGCGACGATCGAGGAAGCGCGCTCGCACGGCGATCTGCGGGAGAACGCCGAGTATGACGCGGCGAAGGATGAGCAGGGCAAGATGGAGGCTCGCATCCGCCAGATCGAGGCCCTGCTGCGCGAGGCGAAGGTCGGCCAGCAGCCTCGTAGCGACGTAGTCGCTCCCGGAGTTGTCGTGACCCTTGTGATCGACGAGGAGAAGGAGACGTACTTCGTCGCCGGCAGCCGCGAAGAAAGACACGAAAAGTTCGACGTGATCTCGATCGCCTCCCCCGTGGGCAGAGCAGTACTCGGCGCCCGGAAGGGAGACACGGTGCAGGTTGAGGCACCTTCAGGAGCGTTTCAGGTCACGGTCGCCGAGATTCGCGCTGGCGAAGGGTCACCCTGAAGCTGCCTCCGCGACGCCGCGACGCCATAACCCTTGTCGCGGCGGCTTTCTCTGCTCGACCCGATACGGGCCAGAATTTTTTCCGTTTTCCCCTCCATCTCCGGGCGGATTGCGCCGACAAGAAAGGCACGGCGTGACGGGAGACATCCGGCATCCCGAGGAGCCTGCGAGGAGCACAAAGTTGGCGGACAGAGTCATCATGCGAGAGTGCCCGCGGCACAAGGTCAGAACCAGCATGGAAACCTGCTTCGTGGCTGACTGTCCCACCGAGCCGGTCACCTGCTGGAACGTCTATTGCACGAGCAGCGTCTTGGGCAGTGCAAACCACAAGCACAACACCGAGCACACCTTGACCTTCTCGGCCTGAACCCCGTCGGGCCCTCGCATCCCAGCCTGCCCCACCGGTTCACGACAGGCGCTCGACGACCATGGCCATGCCCTGGCCGCCTCCGGCACACATCGTCACCAGCCCGACCGTGAGGTCCTCGAACTGCAGGCCGTTCAGGAGAGTCCCGATGAGTCGAGCGCCCGTCATGCCGAAGGGATGACCCAAAGCGATCGAACCGCCGTGGACATTCAATTTGGCGCTGTCTATGCCGAGCGCGCGGTAGCTCGGTATGACCTGGGCGGCGAACGCCTCGTTGAGTTCGACGAGATCCACGTCGTCGATGCTCATGCCAGCTCGTTGCAGTGCCTGCCGTGACGCCTCAAGGGGGCCCAGCCCCATGATCTCGGGGCTGACGGCGGAAACTCCGGTCGAGACGATGCGGGCGAGGGGCCTGACGCCGAGCTCCCGCGCCTGGCGGTCACTCATCACCACCAGGGCTGCGGCGCCGTCGTTGAGAGGACAGGCGTTCCCAGCCGTGACGGTGCCCCCGGGGCGGAAGGCCGGCCGGAGCTCGGCTAGCCGCTCCATCGTGGTGCTAGGTCTCGGGCTGTCGTCGGTCGCCACTATCTGACCGTCCGGTAACGTGACCGGCTGGATCTCTCGCTCCCAGAACCCGTCGGCGAGGGCCTTCGCGTAGCGCTGTTGAGAGTGGTATGCGAACTCGTCCTGCTCCTCACGGGAGACGTGGCACACCTCCGCCACATTCTCGGCAGTCTGGCCCATTGCGACGTAGACATCGGGGAGCATCCCGAGTTCGCGCGGGTCGCGCCAGGCTTGCGCTGTGCCTCGGGCCTGCTCCGCAGAACGCTGCTCGGCCTCCTCGAACTTTGGGTTCTTCGTATCGGGGAGGCTGTCCGAGGTGCCCTTCACGTAGCGGCTGACCATCTCCACCCCAGCCGAGAGGAACACCTCGTCCTCACCGGCTTTGATGGCGTGGAATGCCATGCGGGTCGTCTGGAGGGAAGAGGCGCAGTAGCGGGTCAGCGTGACCCCGGGCAGCCGATCGAGACCGAGAAGGACGGCCACGAGCCGGGCGAGGTTGTATCCCTGCTCACCGCCCGGCAGCCCGCATCCCAACATCAGGTCGTCGATATCCACCGGGTCGAGCTCGGGTACCTGCTGAAGTGTTGCTTGGACGATGGCAGCGCTGAGATCGTCGGGACGAAGCCCCGCCATGGAGCCCTTGAAGGCACGACCAATCGGGCTGCGGCGATGGGCGACGATGACGGCTTCAGGCATGAAGACTCCGCCGGTAGCGTTCGGGTCCTGAGACTAGGCGCCGTGAGGGTCGGAGATTGGCCTGGGCCAGGACGGCGGGGCGGGACAAGGCGGGAAACGGGAAGCCGCCGCAGACGGCGCAAGGGCGTGCAGCGAAAGCCCGCGCTACGGGTCAGAGGGAGTCGCGCAGAGTCGGACAGGTCATGCACCTTGGGCCGCCGCGACCGCGCGGCAACTCGAAGGACGGAATGCGGTGGACGATGATGCCCGCCTCCTCGAGTACCGCGTTCGTCGACGGATTGCGTTCGTAGGCCACCACTTCCCCGGGGGCGATCGCGAGCACGTTGTTGCCGTCGTTCCACTGCTCGCGTTCTGCCTCGATGCTGTCGAGGGCCGGTTCGAGGGACCGGACGCGCTCGAGTCCGGCAGCCCAGGCCAACTCGGTGACCAGGTCCCCTCCCTCGGAGACGTCCAGCCTCCCACCCCCCCGTGACGTCAAGCGCAGGCATCGCACCTGCGGCCGAACATGCGGGTAGAGGAGGAACGTGTCGCCATCCACCATGGTCACCACCGTGTCCAGGTGCATGGTGCTGCGGGCGTGGGGCAGCTCGACCGCAAGGATCCGGCTCACGACCCCGCCTTCGAACAGCCGGACCGCCAGCGTCTCGACGCCCGGGGGAGTCGTACGCTCCGAGAGGCCGATGGCCAGCGCATCGTCGGCGACCACGAGTATGTCTCCACCCTCGACCGTGGCTGGGTAGTACTCGCGGCGTTCCCGGCCGAACCAGATCGGGGCGCCTGCGAAGCGGGGGTGGAGAAGGTAGACGAGGCGCAACAGGTCCGCCTCGCGCCGACGTACCAGGCGGTTCATGGGCGAGATGACTGCGCCCTCCCCCACCCAGGCTGACGAGTCCCGAACGAACACCGCATTGGGCAGCGGGCGCAGCAGCGGTTCGAATGGGCGTTGGACCCGCCCGAGGAGGCTGTCGCTCCCGTCGAGCTCGGCGAGCGACACCCCGCCGATGAGGTGGCGGACGAGCGCGTCGACGGGTAGGTCGAGCAGAAATCCGCGCACCCTGTCGACGAGGACCGGACCAGAAGTCGTCTCCGTCACCTGACTGCGAACCACCTCGCGGGCGACTTCACCGTCCGCGAGCACTTCGGCGAGGAGCCGTTCCAGGTGGAGGACCTCGCATCCAGCCTCCCGCAGCACCCGCACGAAGTCGTCATGCTCCTGTTGGGCTCGGTCGACCCAGACCAGCTCGTCGAACAGCAGCTCGTCCATATTGGATGGGGTGACGCGCCGCAGTTCCAGATCCGGTCGATGCACGAGCACCGTCCGCAGCCGTCCGACCTCGGTTCGCACCCCGACTGCCGCAGCGCCCGCCATGCTCGTTAGCTCAGTGCAGCCTGGGATGCTTCGATGACGACATCAGGCGGTTGGGCGGGGGGCATCGAGAGGCCGGTCCCGATCTCTTCGGCCCCGACCCGCGATTCCCGTTCGGCTCCCAGCGGCCCCGTGGGCTCGAACCAGCGGCCGGAGACGGGCAAGTTCTCGAGGTTGATGCGCGGCAGCGGTTCCGCGAAGAGACCGGGGATGTCCTCGAGGTCGACGAACTGCAGTTGCTCACTCATCGACAGACCGCCCGCATACTCGGCGAAGCCGAGCACGGTCACCCCGATCCCGCTCTTGGCGATCGTCTCGAGGGGCTGCAGGAAATTGCGGGCATCATTCGAACCGACGTAGACGGCGTCGAGGTCGCCCTCCTCGAACCTACGCTCGATGTGGGTGAGCATGTCCTCGTCCACATCACTGTCGGCGATCTTCGGCTTCGCGAACACGCGGAAGCCCTCTTCGAGCAGCCACAACACCCAGCCGCGCATGGGCCCGGCAACGTGCGGTGAAACGTTCACGAACACGCAGGCTTCGACCTCGTTCGCGTCGCCGGCCCGAGCGACAAGCCATTCGCCGAGCACGTCGAGGTCCGGCCGCTCTTTCGCGGTGGGTTTGCTGTCGATGATGTTCGCGAGGGTCATGTCCACGTTCGGCGCGTCCCATACGAGCAGATGACGTCCCATGGAGCCTCTCCTCAGCGCTACTGACATGACGCGAGCGGCTGTCGCCGCGGCGCCCAATGCATCTATGGTAACCCCGCGAACGACGTGTGCGATTAGCGCACGTCTCGATCGAGGGCCGCCGAGGGGTGCCGTTACTAGGCTCGTATGGAGTTCGAGCGGAGGTGGGAGCATCGTGAACGGCATCGTGTCCGCCACCGTCGACCGCTACCTCGACGAGTTCACACACGCCCAGCATGACGATCCCGTGCTCGACGAGATGGAACAGCGGGCGCGTCGCCTGAGCTTTCCCATCGTGGGCCGCAACGTGGGCCGCTTTCTCGAGCAGCAGGCACGGGCGATCGCTGCCCGTCGGGTCATCGAGCTCGGCTCGGGCTTCGGCTACTCCGCGTACTGGTTCGCTCGGGCCGTCGGGGCTGGCGGCGAGGTTGTCTGCACCGATCTCGATTCCGAGAACGCCAGCGAGGCGGAGCGGTTCTTGGTTCACGCCGCTCTATGGGACCGGATCAGGTTCCATGTGGCCGACGCTGGCGACGTGTTGTCCGCTCAGGACGGAGAATTCGACGTCGTCTTTTGCGATGCGGACAAGGAGCGCTACCCGGAGCACTGGCGCAACGCGGCCGAGCGCATCAGGCTGGGGGGCGTGTACCTCTGCGACAACACTCTGTGGTACGGGCGGGTGGCGACCGGCGAACCCACCCCCGATCATCCGGGCTGGACCGAGGCGATCCGCGAGCACAACGCGCTCGTCTCCACGGACCGCCGCTACGTCTCGAGTCTGCTGCCGCTGCGCGACGGAGTGCTCGTCGCGCTCCGCATCAGTTAGGCCCGCGGGGAGCCTGCCACGCCAGGTGCTCCCCCCCCGGTGCAGAGCGCTCCCCTGGTCTTCCTTCAGGCCTCGCAACTCGGTTGCTGGCTCAGCAGACCGCCTCCACCCACGGATAGGGGTTCACCGGACCCCCTCCCCCCGGGTGGACCTGGAAGTGAACGTGCGGTGCTCCCCGGTCCGCGTTGCCGCTGTCGCCGTTGTAGGCCACGAGCTGGCCCGCCTCGACGCGGTCCCCCACCGAGACACCCGAGGCATATCCGCTGAGATGCGCGTAGTAGTAGCTCACCCGGTCATCGCCCCACAGGTACAGACCTATTCCCCCGAGTCCCCCGTTGGCCAGCCGCTGGATCACACCGTTCGTGAACGCGTACACCGGTGCGTTGTAGGGCGCGAAGACGTCAGTGCCCTTGTGGCGCCGCCCTCCGGAGCGAGGAGCCCCCCAGGTGTCCCGAAAGTAGTGCGGCCCGGAGAAGAGGCAGGCGTAGATGCCGTTCTGCGCCCCCCGGGCGAGGGTCAGCTGGCGCTCCTTGCGGGTCTTCAGCTCGACGTACGTCGCGGAGACCGAGGCGAAGCGCTTTTGGAGTTCGGACGACTCTGCCGCAATCCGCGCCTGGAGGGCGCTGAGCTCCGCGGTTTTCGCGCTGAGCAGGGCCCGGTTCTGGGTCATCTGGGTGCGTAACGCCGCTGCGCTCTCGAATACGGCGTCGTCCCGGCGCGACAGTGCCGTCATGAGCTCAGCTCGCTCCAAAGCCCCGTCGGGTCCGTCCGCGGAGAGGATCGATTCGAGCGTGCTGAGGTCGCG
>JBHELG010000045.1:0-11713 GCA_046263195.1 Nitriliruptorales bacterium
TGCCGAGCGCGGCCAGTACAACCCCTCGTCGTGGCAGTACGAGGGGGTCAGCATGGCCCCGGCCGCAGGGCAGCGTGAGATGTTCGCCGGCACCCCGGAGGCGCTGCGGGGCAGCAACGTCAGCGCCCAGCAGTCCGACCCCAGCCTCAGCCACCCCCGCTGTGTCTTCCAGATCCTCAAGCGCCACTACTCGCGCTACACCCCCGAGGTGGTCTCGGAGACCTGTGGGGTTCCCGAGCAGCTCTTCCTCGAAGTGGCCGAGACCCTGTGCGAGAACTCGGGGCGGGAACGGACCTCGGCCTTCTGCTACGCGGTTGGCTGGACGCAGCACACGGTCGGGGTGCAGTACATCCGTACCGCCTCGATCGTCCAGCTCCTGCTCGGCAACATCGGCCGGCCCGGGGGAGGGATCCTCGCCCTGCGGGGTCATGCGTCGATTCAGGGCTCGACCGACATCCCGACGCTGTTCGATCTGCTGCCGGGCTACCTGCCGATGCCCCACGCCCGCCACGACGTCGACCTCTCCAGCTACATCGACTACAACAAGTCCGCTGCTGGGTGGTGGTCGAACTTCGAGCGCTACATCGTCTCGTTGCTGAAGGCCTACTTCGGCGCGGCGGCCACCGCCGCCAACGACTTCTGCTACGGCTACCTGCCGCACATGAGCGGCGACCACTCCCACATGACGACGGTGGCGGCGATGCGGGACGGCGTGGTGAAGGGCTACTTCCTCATGGGGGAGAACCCGGTGGTCGGCTCGATGCACGGCGCGCTGCATCGGGCAGCCGCCCGCCAGCTCGACTGGTGTGTGGTGCGGGACTTCGCCCCGACCGAGTCGGCGGAGTTCTGGCGGACCGGGCCGGAGTTCGACCGCGGCGAGGTACGTCCCGAGGACTGCCAGACCGAGGTCTTCTTCTTTCCCGCGGCGACGCACACGGAGAAGGACGGGTCGTTCACGAACACGCAGCGGCTGGTGCAGTGGCACGAGGCGGCGCTGCCCCCGCCCGGGGACTGCCGCAGCGAGCTGTGGTTCACCTACCACCTCGGCCGACGACTGAAGGAGCTGTACCAGGACTCCACCGACCCCAAGGACCGTCCCATCCAGGACCTCACCTGGGACTATCCGACGAAAGGCCCCCACGACGAGCCGGACGCCGCGGCCGTGCTGAAGGAGATCAACGGCTATCGGGTCTCGGACGGCAGCCTCGTGCCGAGCTTCACCTCCCTCGAGGCCGACGGTTCCACCGCCTGCGGCTGCTGGATCTACTCCGGCTGCTACGCCCAGGGCCTCAACCAGACCGCCCGCCGCAAGCCCTGGCACGAGCAGTCCTGGGTGGCGCCCGAGTGGGCCTGGGCCTGGCCCGACAACCGCCGCATCCTCTACAACCGGGCCTCCGCCGACCCGAACGGAAAGCCCTGGTCGGAGCGCAAGCGCTACGTGTGGTGGAACGAGGAGACGGGCGCCTGGGAGGGCCACGACACGGCCGACTTCGTCCCCGGTCGCCCACCCTCCTACCGGCCACCGGACGGAGCGAGGGGAGTCGACACGCTCTCCGGCAGCGACCCCTTCATCCTGCAGGGAGACGGCAAGGGGTGGCGGTACGTGCCCACCGGGCTGCTCGACGGGCCGCTGCCGACCCACTACGAGCCGCAGGAATCGGTCCTGCGCAACCCGCTCTACGGTCAGCAGTGCAACCCGGCCAGGATGGAGTGGGTGCGCCCCGACAACCCCTACCACCATGCCTTCAACGACGAGCGCTTCCCGTACGTGCTAACCACCTTCCGGCTCACTGAGCACCACACCGCCGGTGGGATGAGTCGCTGGGTGGGCTGGCTGAGCGAGCTGCAGCCGGAGCTGTTCTGCGAGATCTCTCCCGAGCTGGCGGACGAGAAGGGGGTGAGCAACGGCGGGTGGGTGACGGTCCGCACGATGCGGGGCGAGATCGAGTGCCGGGCGCTCGTCACCGACCGCATCCGTCCCTTGCGGATCGGCCGGCGCGGCGATCGTCGCACCGTCCACCAGGTGGGCCTTCCCTACCACTGGGGTTACCTCGGCCTCGTGAAGGGCGACGTCGTCAACGAACTCGTCGGCTTCGTGGCTGACCCGAACGTCTCCATCCAGGAGTCCAAAGCGCTCACCTGCGACGTCGTGCCCGGCCGCCGAAGCCGGGACCGACGCGCCCCCACGAGTGGGCCGCTCGTGGCGCGAGCTGCCGAAATGCCCAGCACGGACCGTGACTTGTTCAAGGGTTCGCGACGGGGCGGTTCGCATGGTCTGCACGCGGGGCAGACCCAGCTGGGCGAGGAGGCCTGACATGTCAACCGAGAGTGCGCAGCTGCGGGTGTCCAGCGCGGTGCTCACGGCGCAGGAGCTCCCTGCCGGCAGGACGATGGGGTTTTTCACCGACACGACCGTCTGCATCGGCTGCAAGGCCTGCGAGGTCGCCTGCAAGGAGTGGAACCAGCTTCCCGACGACGGCTTCTTCTTCACCGCCATGTCCTACGACAACACCGTCGACCTCGGTGCGTCCACCTGGCGGCACGTCGCCTTCATCGAGCGGCCCGTGGCACTGGGCGGCCAGAGCACGGGCTTCGGGGACTTCTCGTGGCTGTTCATGTCGGATGTGTGCAAGCACTGCGTACGCGCGGGTTGTCTCGAGGCGTGCCCGACCGGGGCGATCGTGCGAACCGAGTTCGGCAGCGTCTTCGTGCAGCCCGACGTCTGCAACGGCTGCGGCTACTGCGTCGTCGCCTGCCCGTTCGGGGTCATCGACCGGCGCGGAGACGACGGGCGCGCCTGGAAGTGCACCTTGTGCTACGACCGCCTCCGCGACGGCCTCCAGCCGGCCTGTGCCAAGGCATGCCCGACAGACTCCATCGTATTCGGGGACATCGGGGAGCTGAGAGCACTCGCCGAGCAACGGGTGGCGACCCTCCACGACCGCGGTGTAAGGGAGGCCTACCTGTATGGGGCGGACGCCGCGAACCAGCCGGGCACGGCCGGCCTGAATGCCTTCTTCCTGCTCGTGGACGAGCCGGAGGTCTACAACCTCCCACCCGATCCCGTGGTTCCAACTCTGAAGGTGCGTGGGTCGTGGCTGGCGGTGGCGGCCGGGGCTGCGGGGATGCTCGCAGCGGCGGTCGGCGCGGTTGTCGGAGCCGCGAGGGGAGCACGATGAGTTCGGGCGCAGACCAGGCGGAGGGGCGTTACATCGACCTCGAGCGGGGTGCGCTCGGGGGGCTCGGCGCGCAGCAGAGGGTCGAGCCGGGCACGCACGGCCATGGCGCTGAGCTGGCCGGCCCTGCCCCCTACGCTGTCTGGCCGCAGAAGCCGGCGGCCGATGTGCCTCGGCGACCGGTTGACCGTACCTACTACGACCTCCCCCCCATCAAGGAGCCGGTCTGGATCTGGGCGGTTCCCGCCTACTTCTACGCTGGGGGTGCGGCGGGGGCGGCGGCGCTGCTCGGTGCAGTGGCGTCCTACCGCCGCGATCTCGAAGGTCTGGAGCGGGACTGCCGCTGGATCGCCGCTGCGGGTGGCACGCTCGGCGCCGGCCTGTTGATCGTCGACCTCGGACGCCCCGAGCGCTTCCTCAACATGCTGCGGGTCTTTCGGCCCACCTCGCCCATGAGCGTTGGCTCGTGGATCCTCGCGGCCTCGTCCGGCCTGTCGACCCTTGCCGCGATCACCTCTCGGCGGCGGGGGGGGCTCGGGCGTGTCGGGGACGTCGCCGGACAGTTCGCTGGGCTGCTCGGCATGCCCCTGGCCGGCTATTCCGCTGTACTGCTCGCGAATACCGCGGTGCCGGCGTGGCAGGGGGCCCGCCGCTCCCTACCGCTGCTGTTCCAGGCATCCGGCATGGTCGGAGCCGCTTCCCTGCTCGACCTGTTGGACCTCGACGAGCACGAGGCCGCCGTCGTGCGCTGGTTCGGAATCACTGGGCGCCTCGGGGAACTGCTCGCGGGGCACTGGGTCGAACGTGAGGTCGGACGGGTCGAGCAGGCCGCCCGCCAATACCACGAGGGACTGGCAGGGTCGCTCTGGAAGGCCGCGAAGGTGGCGACCGCGGCAAGCCTGCTCACGAGCCTCCTGCCAGGGTCGAGCCGGTCGAAGCGGGCCTTGGCCGGTCTGCTCGGTACCGCCGGGTCTGTCTCGCTCCGCTTCGCCGTCTTCCATGCCGGTCGGCGCTCGGCTCGCGATCCTCGGGCCACCTTCCACCAGCAGCGGGCTGGATTGGGGGCGTCAGAGGTCACCGACGCGGCGGCGGTGACCGGACCGGGTGGCCGACGGGCCTTGGACTAGTCCTATGGAGTTGTCGCCGGGCCAGGAGGCAGACGCTCCCTCTCTCACCGGGCTCGTGCTGGCGGGGGGACGCGGCCGTCGCCTCGGACGGGACAAGGCCTTCGTGGAGTTCGATGGCGAGCCGCTCGTCGTCCGAGCCGCGCGCCTGCTAGGAGAATGCTGTCCCGAGGTCTTCGTCGCTTCCGGGGACGGAAAACGGCTCGGCGAGATCCCCTGGGAACAGCTCCCCGATGCAGTCGAAGACGGCGGTCCCCTCGCTGGCATCCTGGCCGGACTCGAGCGGGCGGCGACACCGCTCGTCGCGGTCGTCGCGGTCGACCTTCCCTATCTCAACCCGGAGATCCTGCTTCGTCTGGCGGGGGAGTGGCGTGGGGAGGCAGCGGTCGTGCCGCTCGTGTCCGGGCGGGTACATCCGCTGCACGGCGTCTACGCCACTCAGGCGGCACCCCGCCTACGCCGTCTGCTTCTGGCGGGTCGACGGGCGGTCATCAGGGCCCTGTCCGAGCTGGGCGCCCGCGTCGTCGGCGAGGAGGGCTGGGCGGATCTCGACCCGAGCGGCTCGTTCGTCTACAACATCAACCGCCCTGAAGACCTCGAAGGGTTGTGACTCAGCTCTCGTGGTGTTCGGTCTCCGAGTCGCCGTCGCCGACGAGACGCCGGGCGATCTCCATGGCGTCGTTCACTGCCTCGAGCCGGATGCCGTCCTGGCCGATGCGACCCGCAGCGTGAACTCCGGCGAGGAACGTGGAGAGGGGCGCGAACTTGCGCTCGGTAGCGTGGGCCACGTCTCGAGCGAGTTCGAGGATCGCCGCGATCTCCTGGTTCGACAGCGGCTCCTCCCCGAGGGCCACCGCGTAGCGGCGCAACCAGTCCGACACCTGGGTCCCTTCCACTTGTCAGGCACCGGTCAGAAGACGACCCCGGCGAGCAGGTCCACCTGATCGGGGTCCGAGACGCTCGGGTCGAGCACGAACTCGTCCACCCCCGCGTCGGCGTAGCTGTCCATGGCGTCCCTGATCGCCTCCGGAGAACGCAGGGCGCTGTCGGCGACCATCTCCGCCATGTCACTTCCCGCCGGCTCGTAGTAGTCGATGAGGTTGCGGCGGGACTCCTCGACCGTGTCTCCGAGAGAGAAGTAGGCCAAGGCGACGATCCTGGGACGACCATCTCGTCCGGCCTCCCTCCAGGCCGACCGGACTTTCTCGGCGAAGGCGGCCACGTCCTCTGAAGGCATGCCGCCAGCAGTCCATCCGATCCCGAACTCCACCACTCGCCGGATGGAGGCTTCCACGGTCCCTCCTATGAGCAGGGGCACGCCGGGCTGTTGCACGGGAGGGGGCGCGACGGGCCTCGTACCTTCGGCCAACGGCTGTCCCTGCCAGGCGGCCTGCAGGTCGCGGAGTTGCTCGTCGAACCGCTGCCCCCGGTCACCGAAGTCCCGACCGGTGAGCTCGTAATCGGCGGCGCGCCACCCGACGCCGAGTCCAAGCGTGAGTCGGCCTCCCGAGAGCTGATCGACGGTGACTGCCTGCTTGGCCAGTTCCGCGGCGCTGCGTGCCGGGGCGATGAGGACGTCGGGGAGGAATCGGATGCGCTCGGTGACGGCCGCCGCGGCGGCGAAAACGGTCAACTCTTCGTAGCCCGGATACGACAGCGCCCCGATCGTTGTCAGGCTGGAAAAGCCGGCCCGGTCGGCGCGACGGGCCCAGTCGAGTAACTGCGCGCCCGTAGTACCGGGAACGGTGTTCGGGATGCCGATTCCGATGTCCACTCTCGTCTCCTTGTGGGGTCCCGGACCTAGGGCGACTAGCAGCGTAGACAGGCAGGGCACGCCCGAGGGGCGGCCCCGCTGACCAGAAGATGCGCCATTCACGCTGCAGGAGGACCACGGGACGTTTCTTTTCCGGCCGCGATGACATGGCACGGGTCTACATTTGAGAACATGGAGGAGCCCCTCGACGAGGAGCTGCGGCGACGCGTGGCGGAAGCGCAGGTGGCCCGGCTCGCCACCGTGCGCCCCGACGGTCGCCCGCACCTCGTGCCGGTCACCTACGCCCTCGACGGGGACACGATCGTCACAGCGATCGACCACAAGCCGAAGACCACGACCGCCCTGCAACGCCTGAAGAACATCGAAGCTCACCCAGTCGCGAGCGCCATCGTCGACCACTACGAGGATGACTGGTCGCAGCTGTGGTGGGTGCGGGGGGACGGCACCGCAAGCGTTGTGCACGAGGGTGTCATCCGCGATCGGGCGGTCTCCCAGCTCGTCGAGAAGTACGCGCCGTACCAGGACAACCCTCCCCAGGGCCCGGTCATCGTCGTCACCGTCGGGCGCTGGGCGTCCTGGTCCGCGTGATGCCTGTTACGAGCTGGCTGATGCCGCGGGGCGGGGGCTAGACCTTTCACCCACTTTTCCACATCCCTTCAGGCTTTACTGGTCGAATATGTCGTAGCCCGAACGTATGTTTGGAGGCATGGAAAGGATCGTCGAGGCGGCTGGGGCGCTGAGGCAGGAGCTGGCGGATTGCCATCCCGCGGCCCTGTCGGGCTCGCATGCGCTGGAGCTGGTCGAGGTTCTGGCTGGAGTGGAGAAGGTGTGTGCCGCCACGCGGGCGCGGGCCGCCCGCCCGGGTCGACGAATGCGAGGCCTATCGCGCGAGAGGACACCGGTCGGGGGCACAGTGGCTCGCCAAGACCATGGGCACCAGCCCCAGAGAGGCTGCCACTTCGATTGAGACTGCCAAGGCGGTTGAGGGGCTTGCGGCAACTCGTGACGCGTTCGTGGCGGGCCGGATCTCCCAGGCTCAGGCCGCCGAGGTCGCAAAGGCAGCGGCCGTCGACCCGTCGGCCGAATGCGACCTGTTGGAGGTGGCCGAGCAGGCTGACTGGCTCAGCTTGAAAGACCGGGCCCGGCGGGTGCGTCTCAACGCCGAGGTCGACCGCGAGGCCTTGCACGAGCGTCAACACCGTGCCCGAGAGTTTCACCACTGGATCGACGACGAGGGCATGGTGGCGGGGCGGTTCCGACTGCCTCCCGAGGTGGGTGTGCCCCTGGTCAACCGCATCCACGCCCGGACAGACCACGAATACAAGCGGGCCTGGCAGCAGGGAGGACGCGAGACCAGAGCGGCCTATGCCGCGGACGCCCTGGTGTCACTCCTGTCCGGGCAGGGCGACGCCACTCCTTCGCGGCCCGATGTCGTGGTGGTGGTCGACCTCGACGCCCTTCGTCGCGGCGAGGTCCAAGACGGGGAGCGGTGCCACATCCCGGGCGTCGGCCCCATTCCGGTAGGCGTTGCCGAGCGCATCGCGACGGACGCCTTCCTCAAGGGAGTTTTGGTCGACGGCTGCGAGATCAAGAAGGTGAAGCACTTCGGGCGCCACATCCGCGCCGAGGTCCGCACCGCTCTCGATCTGGGCCCGGCACCCGACCTGGACGGGGCGGTGTGCGTCGCGGAGGGTTGCGGGCGGCGCCACGGCCTGGAATGGGACCATGTCGAGCCGCTGGCCCGGCGCGGTCCCACCGCCTACCGCAACCTCGAGCCCCGCTGCCGCCCCCACCACCGTGAAAAGACCCAACGTGACCGCCAAGGCGGGCCTGATCCCTAGAGAGCCACCCGCATGGCGTTTGTGATCTCAGTCGGGGCGTTCCTCGTCGCCTACAACACCGTGATCAACCTGCGCCCGTTGCCGCGGTGGACCTACGTGCCCCTCAACCTCGCCGTGACTGGACTGCTCGTCGCCGGCGCGCGGCTGACAGGACACACATGGCAGGCACTTGGCTTCGACTGGGACGGGCTCTTCGCGGGGCTCGGATGGGGGGTCGTCGCTGCCGTGATCGTGGCTGCGGGCGTGGCGGGGGGCTCCTGGCTCGCGACCATCGTGCCTCCGCTACGAGCATTGCTCACGGATCGGCGGGCCGCCGACCTGTCTCCCGCTCGGCTCGCCTACGACACCCTCCTGCGCATCCCGCTCGGCACGGCCGCGTGCGAGGAGGCGCTCTTCCGCGGGCTGCTGTTCGCTGCCCTACTCGACGTGGGCTCCGTCACCCGCGCGGTGGTCGTCTCGAGCGCCCTGTTCGGGCTGTGGCACGTGGGGCCCACGCTCCGAGCGCTGCGGGAGAACGACACCGCGCTCGCGACCGGTCGGCGCGCCCTCGTCGTCATCGGCGCCGTCCTCTCGACCGCGGTGGGAGGGGTCGTCTTCGCGCTGCTCCGTCTCGCCTCCGGCAGCCTCGCCGCGCCGGTGCTCGTCCACTGGGCTATCAACGCCTCCGGCCTGCTGACCGCTCACGCGTACCAGTCAGCTGAGGCGCCGCACCCGCAGCGAACGTAGGCGGTTCAGCGCCGCCGCAATCTCGAGCGCACGGGGCAGGGCGAGATCCCCCGGGTAGTCGCGACGCAGGACATCGATCCCCTCGCGGGCGATGCGGGCGTAGAGCAGCTCGAGCGCCTGAGCGGGCGTGCGTTCACCGTCACGGGTCAGCGCCAGCGCCACCCCCACGGTCTGGCTGGGGTCAACGATCTGGGCGACGGCGGAGAGGTCGATCGTCTCCCTGCCGAACTGCACCTCCACGGTTCCCCGTGCTCGGGTCTTGATCCGTCCGCCCCGGCGCGGATCGATCGATGCCGGATCCGGAACCCGATGGCGGACCTTCGCAAAGGACGCCGCCTCCGCGCGACGACCTGGCCAGCGCGCTGCTATCCGCCGCGCCTCGTCCGTCACCTCCCGGGGCCGGAAGGCGTCCATGAGCAGCACACGGTCGGCGACGTCGAAGTAGTCCCCCGAACCGCCGACGACCATCACGCTCGAAACTCCATGCTCACGGTGCAGGGGGCGGACGAGATCGACGAAGGGCGTGAGCGGCTCCCGGTCCTTCGCCACGAGCTCCTGCATGCGCAGATCGCGGATCATGAGGTTCGTAGCGGCGGTGTCCTCGTCGACGAGCAGGAGGCGAGCGCCGGCCTCGAGTGCCTCGACGATGCTCGCCGCCTGAGACGTCGAGCCGGATGCGTTGTCCGTCGAGAAGTCCGAGGTATCACTGCCAGTTGGCAGGGTCCCCACGAACGGGCTCACGTCGACGCGCTCGACCCGTCGACCGTCTTCGGCGCGGATCTTCGTCGCATCGGCGCACGCGACCACGAGCTCGCGCCCGTCGCCGGGGACGTGGTCGTAGACGCCCCGCTCGAGTGCCCGCAGGAGCGTCGACTTGCCGTGGAATCCCCCTCCGACGATGAGGGTCACGCCCTCGGGGATGCCCATGCCTCTCACCCGGCCCCGGTTCGGGAGGTCGACCTCGCTCCGCAGCGATGGCGGGGACACGAACGGCACGGATTCCTGCAAGGGACGATCGTCGACGCCGCTGCGCCGTGGCAACACCGCGCCGTCAGCGTCGAAGGCCACGAGGTCAAGGTCGCTCAGCGCCTCGCGCAGGGCGACCGAGTCCTCGACACAGGCGACGAACGAGCCCGCATCCCCCGGGTCGAGCGCCGACCAGCGCAGGGACTCGGAGACAGCCCGGGGCAGCGCATGGACCAGCAGTCTCGCTGCGTGCCGGCCGAGTGCGCGCCGACCGCGAGCAGGCAGGTCGCATCCCAGGCGCAACCGCACCCCGCGCCCGTCGACCCGGCAGGCGCTGCGCTCGAGCACCTCCTGAGCCTGCGTCGACTTGGAACGAACCAAGCCGCTCGCGAGCCCTCCTCGTGAGATAGTCCTCGATCGCCCGCCGCCGCGTCGGCGTTCGTCACAGGTCGGGGGGGATGGCCGCGACCTCCGCGGGTACCGAGACGACGAACCGCGATGGCGGGGCGTAGGGATCGGCCTGCACGCGCTCGACCCCGAGTTCGAACTCTCGAAAGCGCCACCGGGATCCACTCAGCCGCTTGTAGGCGCCATAGCCTTGACCTTCCAGCCCCTCGAGCAGACGACGCAGGTCCTCGCTGCCGGTGCTAGTCACAGTCAGCGGCGACGTCAGGGCAGTGCCATGTATCGGTCAGGGCGTCGGCCTCGGCCGGGCCCCATGACCCCGGCTCGTAGCCGTGCAGGGGGGGAGGGTCGTCAAGCACGGGCTGCACGACCCGCCAGGCCTCCTCGACGGCGTCCGCGCGGGCGAACAGACGCTGGTCGCCCTTCAGCGCGTCGTCGAGCAGACGCGCATAAGCATCGGTGCGGATTCCCTCCCGGGCTTCGTCGTAGGTGTAGGCCAGATCCACATCCCGGCTGAGGAGCTCCTCGCCTGGCTGCTTGATCTGCACGGACAGGGACACGCGCTCACCCGGCTTCACGCGGAACTTCAGGTGGTTGGGGTGAGGCAAGGGAGCGTCCGAGCGGGCGAAGAACAGCCGTGGCGGCTGCTTGAATTCGACGAGTACCTCGGTAGCCGTGGCGGCGAGCTTCTTGCCGGCGCGGATGTAGAAGGGCACGTCCGCCCAGCGCCAGGAGTCGATCTCCGCACGCAGGGCGACGAAGGTCTCCACCTGCGAGTCCGGGTCGACCCCCGTCTCGTGGCGATAGCCGCGGTACTGGCCCAGCACGACGTCAGCCGGGTTCAGGGGCGGCATGGAACGCAGCACCTTGACCTTCTCGTCCCGCAACGCCTGCGCATCGGCGCCCACCGGAGGCTCCATGGCCACGAGGGTGACGACCTCCAGGAGGTGGTTCTGAACGACGTCGCGCAGCGCCCCGACCTCCTCGTAGAACTTCCCCCGCCCTTCCACCCCGAAGCTCTCCGAGAGTGTGATCTGGACGCTGTCGACGTAATTGCGGTTCCACGCTGGCGCCAGGAAGGTGTTCGCGAAGCGGAACACGAGCAGATCGAGGACCTCCTCTTTGCCCAGGAAGTGATCGACCCGGAAGACGGCCTCCTCCGGGAAGGTGCTGAGCAGGCAGCGGTTGAGGTGGCGGGACGAATCCAGGTCGCGGCCGAAGGGCTTCTCCACCACGACCCGGGCATGTTCGTGCAACCCGACCTCGGCGAGACCTTGCACGACGGTCTCGAAGAGGCTGGGTGGGATCGCGAGGTAGAGCAGCGGCCGCTTGGCGTCGTCGAGGGTCTTGCGCAGCCGCTCAAACGTGTCCGCCTCCCGGTAGTCCCCCTGGACGTAGGTCAGGGCTTCTTCCAGACGCCGGAACGTGTCCTCATGCAACGTCGCATGGGCGGTGATCCCCTCACGCGCGCGGGCGCGTAGCTGGTCGTCGCTCCAGTCGGAGGAGGCCACTCCGACGATGCGGGCCGGCAGGCGCCCGTCGCGGGCCAGTTCCTGCAGCGCGGGGAACAGCTTCCTCTTCGCGAGGTCGCCGGTGGCGCCGAACAGCACGAGCGCGTCGCACCTCGAGCTCATTTGGACCCTCTCCGTCGCTGTCGTGGCACAGCTCCTCTCGCGGCGCTCCTGCGGAGCGCCACTCACG
>JBHELG010000046.1:0-10165 GCA_046263195.1 Nitriliruptorales bacterium
GCTCGGACCACGCCCCCACGACGTCCGGTCCGGCGCTTGGGACAACGCGGTCGAGGTCATCGCCCGCTATCGGACCCGCTGGCTGGTCGACGATCCCCACCAAGCCCTCGGTCCACCAAAGGGCAACCCACTTCAGCAGGCGGAGCGGCGCGCCACGGAGTGGACCATCCGTAACGCCGCCCGCCAACTACGCGATATCAAGCGGGGACACGAGCTTGGTCGAGGACTTGACCTCGGGTCATTGTGAGTGGGGCCAGGCGGCCAAACGCTAAGCGGAGGGAGGGATGCTGATGACGTTCGTCGACCGCCTCACGCATCGACACGACGACGGGACGGAGACCGTGCGGTGGCGAGCCCGGTATAGAGATCCCGCAGGGCGTGAACGGTCGAAGAGCTTCGACCGAAAGAGCGACGCCGAACAGTATCTCGCGCAGGTGACCTCGGACCTGCTGCGCAGTGAATGGGCCGACCCGGATCGTGGCCGCACCAGAGTGCGGGACTGGGCACCCCGCTGGCTGGCCACCAAGCGCAAGCTCAAGCCCAAGACTCGCTACGGCTACGAGTCGCTGTTGCGGACACGCATCCTCCCGGAGCTCGGCGACCTCTCACTCGCCCGGCTCGAGCGCGTCACGATCGAGGAGTGGCTCTCGGGGATGGTGGAGGAGGGCTTGTCGACCTCGCGGACGCGGCAGGCCTTCAACGTCTTGGCCGCAATGCTCGACGCGGCCGTCGCCAACGCCATGATCGCCCGCAATGTGGCTCGCGGCGTCGAGCTACCTCGGCTCGTGACCGCCCCGCGCAGGTTCCTGCACGAGGAACAGGTCGCGCGCCTCGCCGACGCGATCGACCCCGCCTACCGCATGCTCGTGCTCGTCCTGACCTACGGGTGCCTGCGGTGGAGCGAGGCGGTCGCGCTGCGACGCGGGCGCTGCGATCTGCTGCGGCGCCGGTTGGAGATCCTGGAGGCCGCCGTAGAGGTCGGCAGCGACCTCGTATGGGGGGCCCCGAAGAGCCATCGCGTTCGCACTGTCTCGCTGCCAGCGTTCGTTTGCGAGGAGCTGGCCTACCACCTCGAGGCCCTCCCTGAGACTTCCGATGCGCTGGTTCTCACCAGCAAGACCGGGCTGGCGCTGCGGAACAGCGACTTCCGCGCGCGCCATTGGAAGCCGGCGCTGAAGGGCGCCGAGCTGCCCGACGACCTCACACCCCACGAGCTGCGGCACACCGGAGCAGCTCTGCTGATCGCCAGCGGTGCCGGGCCGAAGAGTGTCCAGGCCCAGCTCGGACACGCCAGCATCGCTATCACCTTCGACCTCTACGGACACCTGTTCGAAGGACACCTCGACGAGGTCATGGATCACCTCGACCGGCGCTGGCGGGAAGCGTCCAGCCGCGCAAACTCCCGAGGCAGTCGCAAGGCCTCCGACGAGGTGATCGAGCTGCCCCGGCGGGAGGCGTAGAACGTCCACGCTGAGCTGGGCAAGACGGGAGGCCAGTCACGCTTGTGACGAGGGCGCGTGCTGCCAACGAAGCCTCATGCAGAGCACGGCGAATATCGCCCCAACTCCGACGAGCAGGAAGGCGGACAGCGTATCAGTGTTCCAAGTCAGGCTTCCCAAGGCAGCGAGCGTTACCAGCACACGGTCGACCCGGCCTGACAGCTGCCTGCGCCACATGGCTACGGCTAGCAGGAGAAGGCCGAGTCCAAGCGACAGCGTGCCGAAGATCGCGAACTCGATCGCCCAGCTAAACAGGTACACGACTGGAGCGACTAAGAGCAGTATCCCAGCAGTGCGGCCGTCAGGCCCTGCGCGCCACAGCTTCGCCTGCCATCCGGCGGCAGCCCCGGCCGCCACGACCAACCCCACTCCGAGGCCAAGCAGCGGGAACAGACTGTTCGCATCACGTTGGAGACCGAACCAACCCGCGTTCATCGAGCCCATCCAGGCCCCGGCCGCGGCGAAGAGCAGACCCCCTAGCGTGCCGCTGGCTCTGGCAGCCAGCTGCGCCGGCGGGTTGTCCTGACCGTCGTAGTGCATGTCGCTCCGTCGTCCTGCGGCACAAGCGGCGCACCCCCGCTGCGGTCACGCGTGCCAACCCGCCACGCGGCGCCTCGCAGACCGAAACTGCACGAGACCGCAGTGGCTCGTCTCACGCACGTACTGAATGCGTACTGGCGGCTCCCGAAGGGCCTCCAAAGGGGCTTTCCGGGGCGGACGTGGGAAGCCCTAAAACAGCAAGATTTTGCTGTTTCAGGGCCGAAAGCGGAGGCGGACGGGAATCGAACCCGCCAGCGGGCTCAGCACCCGCTCAACGGTTTTGAAGACCGCGGGGCCCACCAGGAACCCAGACGCCTCCGTGTGCCGTCTTGGCACTGAGCGAGGGTAGCGCATGCCCTGCAAAGCGCCCCGTGGCAGAGACTGCACCGGCTCTGATGTCGAGGTTGGCGACCACTGCGGCTCCGAGCCGTCCGAGCAGCCCACTGACGTTGCTCGCCGTCACCCGCCTGAACGGCTACCAGTCTGGGCCCGGGCCACTGGGACCCGGTCGGCTAGCTCTTGGAACAGAAAGGCCTCGGCAAGGCAAGCTCGGACGAAGTCCCCCAGGTGCAACGACTCGTCCTCCCCGTGGGCATTCGTGGCCGGATCTTCGATGCCCGTCAGCAGGCAAGGCACTCCTCCGAGGGCCTCACTCAGGGGTCCAACCATGGGGATCGATCCACCACAACCGAGATAGGCGGGGTCCGCCCCGAACGCCGTCCGCAGGGCCTCCTCCGCGCCCTGGAAGGCGGGACCGGTGGGATCGGTGACCCAAGCGGGGGTCGACACGCCCGGCTCGGTCGTGACGTGGAGCCCCCACGGGGCATGCGCCCGTATGTACTCGGAGACCACCCGCACGACCCGCTCCGGGTCCTGGCCGGGCGCCAGACGGATCGACACCTTCGCTCGGGCTCTGGCGATGAGCTGGTTCGATGCGTCCCGCAAGCTCGGGACGTCGAGTCCGATCACGTTCAGGGTCGGTTGCAGCCACATCCGCTCGAGCAGCGGCAGGTCAGGATCGCCAACCCACTCGACACCTTCGAGCATCCCGGCCTCGGCCCGGAGCAGGTTGGGATCGGCCTCGAGTGCCTCGAGACGTGCGCGTTCGCCAGCCGATGGGGGCCGCACATCGTCGAAAAGCCCGGGTACAGCCGGGCGTCCCCGGGTGTCCGTGAGAGTGGCGAGCACCTTGAGTAGCCCGGTGAGCGCGTCGGGGACGGGACCGCCCCACATGCCGGAGTGGAGCGGTTGCTCGAGGGCGGTCGCCGTTACGTAGACCTCGGCAAGCCCCCGAAGGCTGTAGGTCAGCCCGGGCACGCCGACCTTCCAGTTCGCCACGTCCGTGACCACTATGGCGTCAGCCTGTAGGCGTCCCTCATGCGCAGCGAGAAACTGTGACAGGTGAGGGGAGCCGACCTCCTCCTCTCCCTCGATGAGGACCTTCACATTGACCGGAAGGCGCCCGCGTGCGGCGAGCCATGCCTCAATGGCGGCGGCGTGCACGACGATCCCGGCCTTGTCGTCGGCGCTGCCCCGTCCATAAAGGCGCCCGCCACGCTCGGTAGGCACGAAAGGCTCGGACCGCCAACGGTCGGGGGTGTTTACCGGTTGCACGTCGTGGTGGGCGTAGAGCAGGACGCTCGGCGCTGACTCGCCCGCTCGTAGCCACGCCCCGTAGACGTACGGAGGGGCGTCGTCGAGGTCGACCAGCTCGACGTGCTCGAGTCCGCATCGTTCAAGCAAACGCGCCGTTGCCTCGGCCGAACCACGCAACACGGACTGGTCGTGACCGTGGGCGGAAACGGATGGGATACGGATCAGGTCCTCGAGCGAGCGGCGTGCGCGGTCGGTGCGTGCCAGGAGCGCCTGCGCGACATCATCGAGTTCATCTCGCCAGGTCTGATCCATTCGGGGTGTCTCCAGACTGCAAACTCGGCACGCGCTTCTGGCGATTCAATCGTCCGAGTGGAAGACCCGCACCTCCGAGAGAGCCGATAAGCGCACGGCCCAAAGCGGCGCGAAAGGGACGACCGAGCAAATATCGGTCGGTATTTCTGGGCTGACTGTCCGATATCGGATGTGAACATATCCACGTGCGGTCACGCCGAGTAATGACGTGCCGGCTCATCGGCAAGCGTTATCCACATCCGTTCCCCAGGGCAGGTGCCCTTTGTCCGCCTTGCCCACACCCGTTCCTGCCGAAGAGTGCCACAAGGCTCCGGTTTTCCCCAGACTCCTTGTGGATGCTGGGGAAAGGGGTGCAGACAGTGTACGGGCGGCCACTCACCGCATGAGAGGCTCTACCGGGCTGCGCCCTCCTCAGACGACTTCAAGTCCTCGGCGGAGGTTGCGGTCGGAGCCGAGGTCACGGCTATCCTCGTGCGAGATCCGGCGGAACGCTGCTTTCGGCTGATCTGATTGCGGGGGGCCCGGGGCCCGGACGGAGGGTCTAGGCATGGGACGGGCGCGTGAGCGTTGGCAGCAACTCATGAGCGCCTGGGAGAGCAACGACTTCGACACCATCGAAGAGATGTACGACGAGGAAGCCGTCTATCTCGAGCCCTACAACCCGCCCCACAACGGCAACCTCCTCATTACGGCCTATCTCAAGGACTTCCTGGGTAACAAGGAGGGCCTGAAGATCTCGGTCAAGCGGCTCTTGGAGGACGACTCGCAGGCTCGGGTCGCGGTCGAGTGGTCCGTGTCGTACACGGCCGCCGGACGGCGCTGGAACAACCTTCCGCGTGCGTCGTTCATCGACATCGACGATCGCGGACTCATCGTCTACCACCGCGACTACACCTGAGGCCTGAATCGTCTTCGCCGAGGTCCGGGTTCAGACCGAGGCCGACGCTGCGCAGATCGTTCAGCGGGAAATCCACAGGTTCCACGGCGACGGCTAGCTGGGTCCGTAGAGCCTTGCTTATCGTGCGGGCGAGGGGCGAGGGAACGCAGGAGCAGGGATGCGCTCACCCACGCCCACATATCAGACCGGGCTGCCTGGAAATGACGACAGCCCCAGCCGCCGCAGGATCGGGACATCCCCTACCAGCCTGGGCCCGACCGAAGCGCTACCCGTCCGTCTCCTCCTCGCCGGCGCCCATTCGGTCGCGGTCGGCCGCTGGGTAGAGAGCGTTGTCGGCTGGCAGGCGGTCGAACCTGCAGCCTCTCGCCTCGTACCTCCTGTGCTCACACTGGCCGATGTCGCCGGCGTTTCCGCCGCCCCCGTCGAGCTTCCACTCGTTCTGCTCGTCGCCGACGAAGACGAACCAAGAGCAGCTGCGGCGGCCGCCACACGCGCCACCGCCGTCGTGGGCTGGCCCGCTGATCGCAGCGACCTCGTCGAAGTGGCCGCCGCCATCTCCGCAGCCGCCCCCAACCAGCGCGAGACGCTCGAACTGCGAATCGGGGGAGCAGCGGGAGGAGTTGGGACGACGACCGTCGCGCTCGCCCTCGGGGGACTGGTGGCGTGGCGGGGGCAGCCCACCCTCGTGCTGACCCATGGAGCGGTCCCCTGTCCTGGCGGCCGGGCTGTCTCGCATGAGGAACTGTCCGGCGTGCCCCTGTGGGACTTAGCCGCCCCCTCACCTGGTGTGGCCGCTCTGCGGGTGCTGCGTTTGGCGGCGCCGGTTGCACACCAGGGAGTCGAGGCCGCACCCGCCACGATGGTCGTCCGCGACCTCGGCGTCGACGAGGCCGGTGACGTTCTCGTCATACGGCGCGACCGTCCTGGCCTCGAGGCGCTGGCTCGGTCCGCTGCGGCGGCAGCCGTGGTCACGGACACGGGTCCGGCACCCTTGCGCTCGCTCGAGCAGGCGGCCGGCGGACGCCGGTTCGTCAGGCTGCCCTGGTCGGTGCGCGTGGCCCACGCCGCCTTCACCGGGCGGATACCTGCGGGGCTACCCGGCTCGTGGCTGCGGGCACTCGCGCCCGTGCTTGCGGACGCGCGAAGATGAGCCCTCCCGGAGTGGAACGACGACTGCGTGAAGCGGTGGCCGGGCGCGTGCTCAACGACCCGGACTTCGCGGCCGCCCCCGCCGACCGGGGCACGCTGCGGACGGCAGTCGCTCGGGCACTTGCTGCCGAGGGGGTCGTCCTGGCTCCGCCACGCTGGGCGCAACTCGTCCGTGACCTCGTGGATGAACTCGGCGGCCTCGGTCCCCTCGAGCGCCTCCTGCGCGACCCCCTGGTCACCGATGTCATGGTGAACTCCCCCGGCGAGGTTTGGATCGACCGCTGCGGCCGCCTCGAACGGGTCGAAGTCGGCTTCACAGATGACAACCACGTCCTCTCGGTCCTGGCACGAGTGCTCGGACCGCTCGGAGTACGCCTTGACCGGGCGCATCCGTGGGCCGATGCGGTCTTGCCGGGCGGAGTGCGCCTCCACGCGTTGCTGCCACCGCTGACCATTCACCCCACCGTGACTCTGCGGCGGGTAGCGCCGGTGGTGCCCAGTTGGGGGGAGCTCGCCGAGACCGGCACCGTGCCGCCGGACGCCGCCGCACTGCTGCGAACGGCGGTCACGAGCCGGCGCAACCTCGTCGTCTGTGGCCGGGCAGGGGTTGGCAAGACGACCCTGCTGGCACGCCTGCTCGCCGAAGTCGACGACGACCGGGTTGTGATCATCGAGGACGCGCCCGAGCTGGCCTCCCCGTGCCCACACGTCCTGACCCTGCGTGTGCGCCCGCCAACGCCCGATGGGGTAGGCGGCGTGGACGTCGCCACGCTCGTACGGAACGCCCTGCGCATGCGACCCGACCGGATCGTGGTCGGCGAGGTCCGTGGACGCGAGGTGGCCGACATGCTCCAAGCGATGAACACCGGCCATGCCGGCTCGATGACAACCGTGCACGCGAACAGTGCGGTCGACGCTCTCATTCGGCTCGAGGGCATGGCCCTGCTAGCCGGCGTGCCGGTCGCCGCCGCTCGGGCGCAGCTCGCTACGGCCGTCGACCTCGTGGTGGGCCTCGAACGGAAAGGCGACCATGGACGCCGTCTCGCCGAGCTCGTCATGGTCCAGGCCGGGCCGGATGGACCGCAGCCGGAGCGTCTCTGGCCCCACGAGGTTTCCTCCGAGGAACGGCCGTGATCGCTGGCAACGTCGTGGGTCGCACAGGGCCCTCGGCCGAACATCGTGGCGAGGTCGAGCGGGCCCTGGACGAAGTGCGCACTCGACTCCTGGTGGGGGCGCCCCTGCCCGCCTCGAGGACACGGCTGCCGGGACGAGCGACTCGTGCGTTGCAACTCGCGTCAGCTGTCGGCGCCCCCGGAGTGCCAGCCCTCGATGCGGCAGTGGCAGCCTTCGACGACGGGAACCGTCGGGAGCGCGCCCTTGGAGTTGCCACCGCCCAGGCGCGTGCGGTAGCCATGGGCCTCTCGGCTCTGCCCCCCCTGGCTGTGTTCGGCCTTGGAAGCCTGCTCGACGAGCCTCTGTGGCGCTTCTACCTCACCCCTTCCGGCGCGATCGTGGGCGCAGTCGGGCTGGCTCTTGCCGCCACCGGAGCCGCCGGCGCGCTCGGACTCGTGCGTCGGGCCCGGCGCGCCACCGCTCCGCTGCCACCGTTGGCCGCAGCGGCTCTCACTGCCATTCCCGTGGCACTGCTCGCCTCACCGCTCGTCGGCCTGCTGGCCGCAGTCACGATGGCCGTAGTGCGACGCATGAGGAGGCTCGAGCCGCCGCCTACGCCGGAGGCTGACGAGATCGCTGATCTCACCGCCACAGCCATGTGCGGGGGCCTTCCCCCTGCCGGGGCCTTGAGAGCGGTCGCGGAGGTCCTGCCGGCGCATGCCACGGAGTTGCGGCGGGGGGCCCTCTCCCTCGAACTGCTTGCAGCGGTCGAGCTCCCCCCCGGACTCGACCGGGTCGGCCGTGTGCTGACCGATGTCACACGCTGGGGTGCTCCCGCGGAGCCCGCGCTGCGGCGTATAGCCGCCGACCTGCGGGCAGCTGAGCTTCAGAGGGCCCTCGCCGCGGCCGAGCGCCTTCCTGCGCTTCTCGCCTTCCCCACCGCACTGTGCCTGCTACCCGCCTGCCTGTTGCTCGTCGGCGCACCACTGCTCGCCGAGGGGCTCGCGGCCGCGAGCGGAGGCATCTCATGAGAGGAGAATCCATGACCGACCACAGCCAGGCAACGCCGGGATGCCGCGCGCCATCGGGAGCAGGGGAGTCGGGTTCGCTCGTAACGGAGTACGGCCTCATCGCCATCGTCGGGGCGACCGTCGCCTCGCTCGTCGTGAAGTGGGCCACGGGCGGGGCGATCTGGCAGCTCTTCGACGCGGTCACCCAGAGGGTCCGCGTGCTGCTCGGAGCCTGAACTGTCTGGGACACGACGAGTCTCGAGTCTTCCGGGACTTGCGGAGGCGGGAGAAACCTGACATGACAGGCCACCGCGGGATGGTGGGTTGGCCGGCGGGACAACGCCCCGCCGGCCGCCGCCCGGCTCCCTTCTCAGAGGAAGGCTCGCTCAGCCTCGAACTCGCGCTCACCGTTCCGGCGCTGTTCCTGCTCATGCTCGTCGTCTTCCACGCCGCCGTGTACGCCCGCGACGCGCTCCTCACCCAAGACGCCGCCCGGCGCGGGGCCCGGGTCGCGGCCACCAGCCTCGACGACGGTGCCATCCACCAGGCCGTACGTGACGCGCTCGATGGCCGACCGGCAACGGTGACGGTTCAACCCTCGGCACGGCGGGCGGGTGACGTCATCCGGGTGACGGTCGTCCTGCAGTCCCGTGGCCTCCCGGGAACCCCGCAGCTGACCGCCACGGCGGTGGCGGCGGTCGAACCGGGAGTGGGGGAATGAAGCCTGCCTTCGCTGGCGAGGAAGGCTCAGCGTTGTGGCTCGGCTGGGTCGGCCTGGCCACAGTCGGGCTCATTCTCGTACTGGTCGTCGACCTTGCCGCCTACCTCGTGGCCGGTGCACGGGCACAGGGCGCCGCTGACGCGGCCGCTCTGGCCGCTGTCGCCCTGAGCGATCCTCGGGGCGGTCTGGCCGGTGACCCCCGCGCCGCGGCGACGCAGGTGGCGGTCGAGTCTGGCGGCGAGCTGAGACGCTGCATTTGCGCCCACCGACGGGGCGAGGTCGAGGTGACGGTCGCCGTTCCTGTACGGGCCCTCGCGGTCACCCGCTTCGCCGGGCGGGTCGTCACGGCCACCTCGAAGGCGCACCTCGTTCCGACAGACGGACCCGCTCCTTAGCAGCCATTTCGCGAGTGGCCTTCCGCTCCACCGGAGTTGGAGAGGAGGATTGGTACCCTCGTGGCCTGCGCAAGGCGGATGCCTCTGGTGGCACGACTGCTCTGGGAGCAGGGTGTTGCGCCACGGCCCGCTGGCAGTGGTCGGAGGACCTCGACGGGAAGCCGCGCAAGTGGGCAACGGACGTACCCAGCAGCTGGAAGGGACTCCGCCGGGTTCGGCACGAACCTCACCAGCACCCTCCGCACCGGGCTTCGCCATGCCCGACCCGGTCCAGCACAAGGGATCGAAACCGGTCCGCTTTCTGCTCGATGCCCTCCGTTTCCGCCGGGCCGGACGGCAGGTGTTGACGGTGCTCGCGGTACTGCTGTTTCTGGCAGGCGCGGGAACGTTCTCCTACCCGTTCTTCACGGACGTCTACACCCAGCAGATCATCCAGCAGCGTCTCGCCGACCAGTACGGCGACGTGACACATGACCAGTGGAGGGCAGGCGTTCAGCAGGGGAGGCCACTCACCCGCATCGTCATACCGTCGCTCGGTGTCGACACCATCGTCGTAGAAGGCACCTCACCCGAGGCTCTTCGGGCCGGTGCCGGCCACTATCCGAACACTCCCCTGCCCGGCCAAGGCGGCAATGTGGCCATCGCCGGCCATCGCACGACCTACGGCAAGCCCTTCAACGAACTCGATCGCTTGAAGCCGGGGGACCGGGTCTGGCTGCTCACCCCGATCGGGGACTACGAGTACGGCCTGTCCGAGTCGCCGCCCGGTTGGCGCTCGAACCCCCACATCACCAATCCGCAGGACTGGTCCGTCATTGAACCGACGCCCCAGCCCAGCGTGACCTTGACCACCTGCCATCCGAAGGGCTCTGCCGCTCAGCGCCTGATTGCTCGCGCCGTGCTGGTCGGTTCCCATCCCGCGGGCTGGTTCG
>JBHELG010000047.1:0-23731 GCA_046263195.1 Nitriliruptorales bacterium
CGTACGACCCAGTGATGGGATACGGGATCGTAGACGCGGATGCGGCTGTAACGAGCTGTCTGAAAAAGTAGAGCCAGAGGTGAGCCCAGAAATGCCCGCCGCTACCGTGATCTCCGGGTTGAATCTCAGGGTGCCCCCTGACGCGAACCTCGATACCTGCGCTGATCCTTCCTCCATGAGTGTGGCTTCTGTTGTTGAGGAATATGTGATGAGAGCAGCGCTGTTTCACGCCTCGGCATGCAAGCTCGGTGGCCACCCCCAGAAGGGAACGGTGACCTACACCGACATCCCTGGCGCCACTCAGTCGGTGCTCCGATCCGGGGGCGGAAGCCGCGACTACATCGGCCAGCCGACGAGCGTGCCAATTCGGATCTCCGGCGTCGGTCGGCTCCTCCTGACGGCCAGTATCGATACGACCGACACCGACTTCGCCGTGATCGTCTACGACCGGAATCCTGTAGACGGCACTTTGAAGGCGATCACCTGGGGATACCTCGACGCGCGCCACCGCAAGGCGATCGATCAGCCGGGGGTTGACGTCGTCCCTGGCGCCGTAACCGATTACCGCGTGCAGCTGGCTGGGACCGAGTGGACACTGCCTGCCGGACATAGCCTTCAGCTCTATGTCGCCTCTAGCGACGGGTGCACGCCAGCTACGTCAGTCGTTGGATCCGAGCCCTTATCTCCGCCCTGCTCAGAGATAGGGTCGCTCCGCTCCGACGGCAGTCGAGCCAAGGTGACCGTCCACGAGGGACCGGGGCTAACGCGCCTCGAATTTCCGTCCGTTCCGTAGTACCCACCCCCACTAGTGCTGATGTGATTCGGCTGGATGGCCCGGCTGGCAGGGTTCGAGCCGTCCAGCACCAAGACCGAGCGTGCAACCGTCGCTCATTGAGTGGTTGCGGCGGGCCGCGCCCGGGCAGAAAGGGAGGTCGCGAGGTAGCCGTTAACCCGTGAAGGACGAAGCCGGGAGCATTCCAGCCAGGGTAGGGGCGGTTTGCGGCGTGGAATCAGGAGGGTCGGAACAGCGTCTCGTGACAACGCCGTGACAACGAACGAGAGGTGACAGGCTGGCACGGCGTGACACGCACGATCACGACACCATTGTGTTTCCGCAGTTCAGCGGCACATAAAGGCACCAGCTGCAACCACCGGAGACGGCAGAGGCACATGCGCCGGTTCTCCAGCTTCCCTGAAACCCGCGAGAATCGGCCCTGACGACGTTTTCGCATCAATGCGCTCTGGGTGTGCTGGTCAAGACGTTGATGAGCCTCGTTCCCTGGGCCGGTGGGAGGGCAGAAGGCACGTATTGCGATTGGGGACCTCTGTTGCCTCGTGCAACGTGTCGGCGAATGATTGTGGGATGTCGAACCTGCGACAGGGCTGGCCCCTGGTGGTCGCCGGAGTAGTCGCAATCGCAACCAGTGCTCGCTATGCGATGCTGATCCGGGCTCAACAGACGCCGGCCCTGTCCGACCCAGTCCCGGTCTTCGTCATCGGTTACCTGACGGCACTGGCGGTGGCCGCGATGGTTGGGGCCGCCTCATCACGCGGGCTGGCGTCAGTGGGGGCGAGCGCAGCTACTGGCGGTCTGTTCATCATGGGCATCCTGGGCATCTTCTCCATCGGGCTGCCGCTTCTCGTTGCAGCGGGTTTCGCCGCATGGGGGCTCGCAAGGACGCGACGGTCCCGCCCCCACTCTGCGTGGCGCGATGTGGGCGTGGGACTCGTTGCGGCCGCGCTCGCCCTGGTTCTCCTCGTTCTGCCCTGATTCGATGTCGGTCTGGGCGCTCAGGAACCGCCGATCTCGTGCGTCATAACGGCTCGAGAACCCGAGCGATTCAGCCCGTCCAGCCGGGCCAACGGGGTATCCGATCCGCCGGTCACCCAACGCCACATTGTCACCGCGGGCAGCCGTCAGGCAGCCACTCGCCCACCGAAAGGACCTGGGCTTCCAAGATCTGATCGTCCCGCAAGCCAGCACCTCCGCGTCCCGATACGCACTGGTCAGCTCGTATTCCCCAAGGACGAACAGGAGATCGCCAGCGGTCGGCGCCACATGCAGATTCTGGGATGCTCACCTCGGTGGACCATGCGCCCCCGACGGCCGTCCCGACGCATCAGCCTTTGTTCGAGGGCGGCATGCTCGTCACCGAGATCGCTGATTGGACGGAATCGCGTGAGGATGGCTTCGCGTACAAAGAGTGGAGCGGCCTCAGCCGATCCGGACCAGGAAGAATCGGACGAGTGGCACCCTCTGAAAGGGACGTGATTGTCTACGGCCGGTCTGCTTGGAGCGGAACTCACGACAAGAGGTTCGTCCAAGCACCCCCGGCCGACCGACCGGCCCGTGATAGGCTCTTACGACGTCGAGCGTCGGGCGCACAGACGCCGTCACGCTTCGAGCTCGTGCGTAAGCGGGCACCGATGCGGTTTGCGTTCGGCCGTCCAGGCGGCCCGGAGCGCCTGGCAAGCGGACCGAGACACTGTTCGGAGGCGCCATGAGGCCCCCAGCCTCATCCGTGACGGGTCGAACCCGTCAGGCAAGTGAAGGGGGCGCCCACCGCCGCCACCGCCAAGGACTTCTGCTGGAGTGCTCCCTCCCCAATCCCAAACGAACTCCCCAAGAACAGCCCCCCGGTCAGGTTGAAGCGACGCGTCTGCCGGACGCGCGGTACGTGCACATCGCAGCCACGGCCCAAGCGGTCCTCGTTCGGCCGGTCACCCAGGCTGCCCCATGCCCATCGTGCTGTACCCGCGTGGAGCCGGAGAGCCTGCTCACCGCCGCTCAACCAGTCCTGGGGCGAACCAGAAAGCGAGCCCAGAGTGGACGACACAACGGCCGCGAACAGCGGCTCCAACGGCAGCCAGAAGGAGGAAGGTGCAGTCCGCACGCGCACGCGTACCCGAACCCGAGGGGGTGCCGACGAACGACCTGAGGCCTCGCCGGACGGGAACTCGAACAGACCCGACCCGGGCGAGGACGAGGGTGTCATCACCGCAGGCGACGAGGACGCAGGCGACGAACACGGCGAACGAGCACGCCGGCGACGGCGCGGTCGACGCAGCCGCAGGCGACGTTCAACGGGAGAATCTCGAGACGCTTCAGCTCAAGAACAGTCGGATGAACTGCAAGCGACGGATCCAGAGGGGCCGGGGTCGGAGGCGCAGCCTCCCGTGCCGGGGCCTGAGCCCAGGCGACCCGCCCTGACGACTGGGAGCAAAGAAGCCGGCTCGGAGGAGGAGTCGGACGGCAGCAGGGAAGATGATGCTCCGGTGGCCGCGAGCGGCCGTGAGAATCAAGACGGCGTAGAGGGCCAGATCGCCCGTAGTGGTACGCGCCTCGCCGCCAAGCAACAGACTCGACAGCGCGGCCGGAGGCGACTGGGACGCGCACGACCGTCGCGCGAGCAGGCACCCGCCCTCGCCGAAGACGTCCGTCGTGCCGTCCTTCAGAGCGTCCCCCGCACCATGCTTGTCACGACATCAAAGGACCGCACGCAGGTCGCGGTGCTGGAGGATCGAACCGTCGCCGAGCATTACGTCACCCGAAAGGAGGACGTCTCCTACGTCGGCAACATCTACATGGCGAGGGTCCAAAACGTCCTGCCGGGCATGGAGGCCGCCTTCCTCGACATCGGTAAGGGACGGAACGGCGTCCTCTACGCGGGCGAGGTCCTCTACGAGGAACTGGAGGCCGAAGATGAGACCCGGCTGCGGATCGAGCACGCCCTGAAACCCGGCCAGAAGGTCCTCGTGCAGGTCACCAAAGACCCCATGGGCACGAAAGGGGCCCGGCTCACCATGCAGCTCTCGCTCGCCGGACGCTACATGGTGCTCGCACCCGGCGACGGAACGCTCGGCATCTCCCGCAAGCTTCCCGACGATGAGCGTGAACGGCTGCGCAAGATTCTCAAGCGGATAAAGCCCGAAGCCAGCGGCGTGATCGTTCGAACCGCCGCTGCGGATGCCACCGAGGAGCAACTGAAGGAGGATCTCGAGCGGCTGCTGCAGAAGTGGGAGACGGTCGAGGCACGCGCGGCAACGGCAAACGCCCTCGAGCCTGTCTACGAGGAGCCTGACCTCGTCGTGCGGGTCATTCGCGACCACTTCGGTCCGGAGTTCCTCAACCTCATCGCCGACGATCCCGATGTGCACACGAAGGTGCAGGCATACCTGGAGGAGGTCATGCCTGACGCGCTGGGCAAGCTCGAGCTTTACCAGCCTGCGGCGACGCGAAAAGGGGAGCTCCCCGAATCCCTCTTCGACGCTTACCACGTCAACGAGCAGTTGCGAAAGGCGCTCGAGCGCAAGGTCTGGCTCCCGTCGGGCGGATACATCGTCATCGAGAAGACCGAGGCGATGACCATCATCGATGTCAACACCGGCAGGTTCACGGGGACGTCGAACCTCGAGGAGACCGTTCTGAAAACGAACCTCGAGGCCGTTGAGGAGATCGTTCGTCAACTGCGACTACGCGACATCGGCGGGATGATCATCATCGATTTCATCGACATGCTCTTGAAGGCGAACCAGGACCAGGTCGTGCGCCGCCTCAAGCGTGAGCTCCTGCGCGACCGGACCAAGACACGGGTCTCGGAGGTGAGCCGGCTCGGGCTCGTGCAGATGACGCGAAAGAACGTCTCACGCGGCTTGCTCGAGTCCTACAGTGAGCGGTGTCCCCACTGCGAGGGTCGCGGCTACAGGCTCACCCTCGAGTCGGACTGAGGGTACCTTCTGGTTCAAAGCAAGGACTTTCGGGCACGTCCGAAGAAATCTCGCTCTGTCGGTACGAGCAATAACCCCGATTGACCCCTTTGGACAGCCTCGATACCCTGCAGCCCACGGTGCCGGTGGCACCGTTCTTTGCGCACCAGCCACTTCGGCAGGAGGCAAGCCGTGTACGCCGTCGTCGCCACCGGCGGAAAGCAGTACCGCGTTGCTCCTGGCGACGAGGTTCAGGTCGAGAAGATCGACGGGGACGTCGGCGACAGTGTGACGCTCCGAGCGCTCATGCTCGTCGACGACGAAGGAGCCGTCACGGCGGGGCCAGATCTGCGAGGGCGGACGGTCACGGCCACGATCACCGGGCACGGCAAGGGCAAGAAGATCACCGTCTTCAACTACAAGAACAAGACCCGGCAGCGCAAGAAGAAGGGTCATCGGCAGCTCTACACGACCCTGAGAGTAGAAGAGCTCTAGGCCGGCCCAGTTGAGCTGAACGGCTACAGCAGAAGAACGTGGAAGCCGCGCACGCGCGGGCAGGAGGCGGAAGATGGCGCACAAGAAGGGCGGCGGCTCGTCGCACAACGGCCGTGACTCCAAGCCCAAGTACCTCGGGGTCAAAGCCTATGGGGGCGAGACCGTGACGGCCGGAAGCATCATCGTCCGCCAGCGCGGCACCCGCATCCACCCCGGCCGCAACGTCGGTCGGGGCGGTGACGACACGCTCTTCGCTCTCGTCGACGGGACGGTCGCCTTCAACAATCGACGCAACCGCAAGTACGCCGAGGTCGTCCCCAACGGCGAGTAGTCACACAGGAGTGCGGCCGGGAGGGCGGCTACGGCCGCCCTCGTTCATTTTCGAGAGGAGGTGGACGTGCCTGAGCGCAGCGAACAGGTGGAGTTCGTCGACGAGTGCACGATCCACGCACGAGGCGGTGACGGGGGCAATGGTGCGGTCTCGTTTCGGCGCGAGGCGCACGTTCCGCGTGGAGGGCCCGACGGTGGCGAAGGCGGCCGGGGCGGCGACGTCGTGCTCGTCGCCGACCCGTCAGTGAGCTCACTGCTCGACCTGCATCGTTCCCCCCACCGTCGGGGGCAACGAGGGCGACAGGGTGAGGGAAGCAACAAGACGGGCGCCGAAGGGTCCAACTCGGTGGTCCCCGTGCCAGTGGGAACGGTGGTAGGCGACCGTGCGACGGGAGCCGTCCTTGCCGATCTTGCCCGACCCGGTGTCCGCTTCGTCGCCGCAACAGGCGGTCGGGGCGGACGTGGCAACGCGTCGCTTGCGAACGCTCGTCGGCGCGCCCCCCGCTTCGCCGAGCTCGGAGAGCGCGGCGAAGAGCGCTCGCTCCGGCTCGAACTGAAAGTCATCGCCGATGTTGGGCTCGTCGGCTTCCCCAGCGCTGGGAAATCATCGCTCATCTCGCGCTTGTCAGCGGCCCGTCCCCGCATAGAGGCCTGGCCCTTCACGACCCTCACTCCCCACCTCGGGGTCATGCGCGCGGGTGACGTCGACGTCGTCCTGGCCGACGTTCCCGGACTCATCGGCGGAGCCAGTCACGGCCGGGGTCTCGGACACCGCTTTCTACGCCACATAGAACGCTGCAGCACGCTCGTACACGTTCTCGACACGATGCCCTTCGAAGCGGATCGCGACCCCATAAGAGATCTCGAGGTCGTTCTGGGCGAGCTCCAAGCGCACGACCCGGGCCTGATCGCGCGTCCCGCCGTCGTTGCGCTGAACAAGGTGGATCTGCCCGACGGGCGCGCGATGGCGGCCCTCGTCTGCCCGGAACTGGAGCGACGCGGCTACTCCGTTTTCGAGGTGAGCGCCATGAGCGGCGAGGGCCTCGACTCGCTCCGTTGGCACCTCGGCGACCTCGTCGCGCAGGCCAGGCGCGCGACGGCAGCAGCCGAGCCGGCTGCGGTTCTCATCCGCCTCGAAGCGGAAGAAGAGCCCTTTGCGATCCAACGGGACGACGCGGGCAGATTCGTCGTCCGAGGCCGACGGGTCGAGCGGTGGGTGCAGATGACTCCGATCGACAACCCCGAGGCGATGCGCTACCTGCAAGGCAGGCTGCAAAGAGCGGGCGTGGAAAGGGCCCTCGTCAACGCCGGCGCTCGGGCAGGTGACGAGGTCGTGATTGGCACTGTCGCCTTCGACTTCTTACCCGAGGTCGAAGACTTGCCCGAGGAGGAGCGGGAGGCTCTGGCTGCCGGCCAAGAGGACATCGACGAGGACATGGAGCCCGAGGAGACAGCGGAGGCGGGAGCCGACCCGGGAGGGGCCGGAGGCCCGGGCGGGCGGGCCAGGAATGGCTGAACCCCGGTTCCCTCGCCCGCGACTCACGGTCGTGAAGGTGGGTTCCAACAGTCTCCGCGGCCAGGGAGGACGTCTCGATCGCGAACAGATTCGCGCCCTAGCCGATCAGGTCGCGGCTATCAGGGCAGCTGGCACGGACGTTGTCCTCGTCTCCTCCGGGGCGGTGGCGGCTGGGCTGGGGCTGCTCGGCATCGACGAACGTCCTGCCGACCTCGTCACCCTGCAGTCAGCAGCCTCCGTCGGGCAGGGCGAGCTCGTCCACACCTACCAGCAGCACCTCCTTCACCACGGCCTTACGTGCGGTCAGGTGCTGCTCACTCAGGACGACTTCGTGCGCCGCCACCGCTACCTGAACGCGCGTGCCACCTTGAGGCGGCTGCTCGACCTCGCAGCCGTCCCGATCGTGAACGAAAACGACGTCGTTGCCACCGAGGAGCTGGCATACGGAGACAACGACCACCTCGCCGCCCTGGTCGCGTCCATGCTGGAGGCGCAGCTGCTGCTGCTGCTCAGCGACGTCGAGGGCCTCTACGACGCTGACCCGAATATCGTCCCCGATGCCCGACTGGTTGGCCGGGTCGACGATCTGACGCTCATCGAGCCGACCACGATCGGGGGGGCCGGCTCATTCGTCGGGAGCGGCGGCATGCGGACGAAGGTGGAGGCAGCCCGGGTGGCTGTGCTCTCCGCCTGCCATGCCGTCGTGGCCAACGCCCGCCGTCCAAGGGTCGTCGAGGAGGCGGTTGACGGAGCGGCGGTCGGCACATGGTTCGTCGCTCAGCCACGGCGGCTCGAGGCACGTCGCCTTTGGATCGGGTTCGCGCTCAATCCCCACGGTCGCGTGCACGTGGACGCCGGCGCGGTGGCAGCGCTGACGCGCGGTGGTACATCGCTCTTGGCGGTCGGCGTGACAGGCGTCGAGGGGACCTTCTCACCGGGGGATGCGGTCGAGGTCGTGGGGCCCGACGGGAGCATCGTCGCCCGCGGCCTCATCAACTACGACCCGTCCGACCTCGAGCGAATCGCTGGTCGCAGCACCGCCACAGCGGTCCACTCCTTCGGTCCTGGCTACGCTCGCGAGGTCGTACACCGCGACGACCTCGTTATTTTCACGCCTGCTCTGCGATGACTGGCGCCGTCTTTGAGCCCGTGGTTCCCGCAACGGGATGCCGCCAGGCCTGGTCAGGGCTGACCCCACAAGCCTCGAGAGCAGAGCCGCTGTTGCCCGGACAGTCCCCCGCAGGGGGGCATCGGTAGGCTGGCAGCCCGGCATGGCAAGGAGGTCACACGGTGCGTAACGTCCGCGAAACCTGTGAGGCAGCCAAGGCGGCGAGTCGGATTCTGGCCACTAGGCCCACCGGTGCGAAGAACGCTCTTCTGGCAGATATCGCGGACGCGCTCGAGACGCAGATCCCGGCGATCCTGACCGCGAACGCCGCCGACGTGGCGGCGGGGCGCCAGGCTGGCCTCAGCCAGGCTCTCATTGATCGCATGGCGCTCGATGAGCAGCGAGTACGGGGCATGGCGGGCGCGCTGCGTCAGCTCGTCGAACTGCGCGACCCGGTCGGTGAGGTCGTGGCCGGTTGGACGCTGCCCAACGGACTCGAGGTACGCAAGGTGCGGGTGCCGCTGGGGGTCGTCGCCATGGTGTACGAGGCTCGGCCCAACGTCACGGTCGACGCGGCCGGACTGTGCTTGAAATCTGGCAACGCCTGCGTCCTTCGCGGCTCGTCCAGCGTTTTCGCAAGCAATTCGGTACTCACCGACATCATCCGAGAACGGCTCGACGTCCACGGTCTCCCTGCCGACACGGTCTGCCTCGTGGAGGACACCTCACGCGAGAGCGTCCAGGAGCTCATGGAGGCACGCGGTCTCATCGACCTGCTCCTCCCGCGGGGCGGGTCCGAGCTCATTCAGCGCGTCGTGCGCGGCGCCCAGGTTCCCGTCGTCGAGACAGGAGTGGGCAACTGCCACGTCTACGTCGATGCCGCAGCCGATCTCGGCAAGGCGGTGGACATCGTCGTCAACGCGAAGGCGCAGCGGCCATCGGTGTGCAACGCGGCTGAAACGCTGCTCGTCCATGAGGCGGTAGCGGAGGAGTTCCTGCCAAAGGTGGTCTCAGAGCTGCAGGCGTTCGGCGTCGAGCTTGTCGGGGAGGAGCGGGCCCGTCAGATCGTCGAGATGGGCGAGGCCAGCGAGGAAGACTTCGCTGCCGAGTTTCTCGATCTCAAGCTCGCGGTCGGCGTCGTGCCCGATCTTGACGCTGCCCTGTCGCACATCGCCCACTATGGCACCCTACACACCGAAGCGATCGTCACCGAGGATCGGGGCGCTGCGCGCCGCTTTCAGCATGACGTGGATTCTGCTGTCGTGATGGTGAACGCCTCCACTCGTTTCACGGACGGGGAACAGTTCGGCTACGGCGCCGAGATCGGGATCTCCACCCAAAAGACGCACGCGAGGGGACCCATGGCACTGCCGGAGCTGACGTCGGTGAAGTACCTCGTGGAAGGGGAGGGTCACATTCGCCGCTGACAGCTGCACTACCGCACCCGGGGCATGCAGGAATTTTCCAGCGGCGCAAGTCAGGGCATGGTCTCTCCGCAGGGGAGCAGGCGCTGGGGGCTGCCCCGGTAGGGTGGTGCCATGGGGTCTGAAACTTCCCGGATCGGCCTGCTCGGAGGCACGTTCGACCCGCCCCACCTCGGTCATCTCGTCGTAGCCGAGGTCGCGCGCGTGACGTTGCAACTCAGCGAGGTGCATCTGGTCGTGGCCGGCCAGCCCTGGATGCGAGACGACTTCTCGCAGGTCGAGCACCGTCTGAGCATGGTGCAGCTCGCGGCCGAGGACAATGCGACGTTCCGCGTCAACCGCTCGGAAGTCGATCGGGAAGGCGCCACGTACACCGCCGACACTCTCGAGGAGATCAGAAGCGAGAGACCGGACGCCGACCTGTACTTTTTGGTCGGGGCGGACGCCGCCGCCAAACTTGAGGACTGGCACAGGGTCGAGAAGGCGCTGGAACTCGCCACCTTCGTCGCGGTGACCCGCCCCGGCTACGACGTCGAGCGAAAGGGTCCGATCCTCGGCCGTCTCGAGCGACTCGAGGTGCCAGCCATCGACATTTCCGGCAGCGACCTTCGGCGTCGGTTCGGGGCAGGAGAGGCGGTCAGATACCAGCTGCCACGCACGGTGGAGGACTATGTTCGAGAGCATGGCCTGTACGGGGCCAGTCGAGAGGCGTGACGCGAACGACGAGGTCAGCCACCCCCTCCCTCACGACCGTCCAACCAGGACCACGACGTGCGTCGCACGCGCCACTGTGGTTCCCTGACGAGGAAGGTCGTGGTGTCGAGTAGGCAAGGAGACCGTGCCAGCCGCCCCTGAGGCGATCTCTGCCGCCATATCAGCGAGCCAGTCAGCAGACGACAAGCAGGCCGCCGATCTCGTTGTCCTCGACGTCGCTGATCTCCTCGTCCTCGTCGACCTGTTCGTCCTGGCAACGGCACGCAACGATCGCCATCTGAAGGCCATCGCGGAGGCGATCGAGGGTCGCTTGCGTGAGGAGCACGGACTGCGTCCGGTCCGACGCGAAGGCACCCCCGAGTCGGGGTGGTATCTGCTGGACTTCGGCGACGTCGTCTGTCACCTGTTCGACGCGGAACAGCGTGACTTCTTCGCGCTCGAGCGCCTGTGGGCGGATGTGCCTCATCTCGAGCCCCTCGGTGGCGGACCACTTCAGGCCGAAGGCGTCGTCGCAAGGTGAGTCGGCTCGTTCTGGTCAGGCACGGCGAGTCCGAGTGGAATGTCGAGCGCCGTATCCAGGGCCAGTCGGGAACGGGGTTGACTGGTAGGGGACGACAACAGGCCCAACAGACTTCCGAGCTTCTCGTCGCGTCCTACCCGGACGCGCTGATCGCCACCTCCGACCTTCGGCGATGCCGCGAAAGCGTCGCTCCGCTCGAGGGGCTCCTGCGCCGGCGGGCCAAGACGGAGCGAGGCCTGCGTGAGCGGCACTTCGGAGAGTGGACCGGACGGCTCAGCCTCGAGGTCGCGGAGGAGGACGCGGAGCGCTGGAAGCGGTGGCGGGCCGGGGAGGACGTGGTGGCAGAGGTGGGTGGCGAGGACACGCGGACACTCGCCAGGCGAGCGGTGACCACGTTTCGAAGACTGCTCGAAGTAGCCGATGGACGACCCGTCATCTGCCTCACGCATGGAGGGCCGGTGTGGCATGGCACGCAGTCGCTGTTGGGGCTCGACGACCGGATTCTCGGCGGTGTCGCAAACGGGTCGATCACCGAGATCGAGGTTGACCACGAAGCGACGCGCCTCATGTCATGGAATCAGGTCGTCCACCTGCCGCTCGAGCTGCGCATGGTCAAGAGGGGGGCCGACGGCCCCCCTTCCGGCGACACCGCTCCGCTCCACTCTCACGGCTGAATTCGTCTCACTCTCCAGTCAGCGCGAAAGCGGCCTTGTTGGCCACAGCTGTTGGATGACGGCGTTCAACTCGGCCCCGAGCGCGACCGCGAAGGAGGCGACGTAGAGCCAGAGCAGCAGGACGAGCGGCGCCGCCAAAGGACCGTAGGGCGACTCGCCGAGTAGAAAATATGCGACGTAGAGACGCAGCCCGTAACTGCCGAGCAGCCACACTCCGAGCGCGAGAA
Organism: Nitriliruptorales bacterium; assembly: GCA_046263195.1. Taxonomy (GTDB): domain Bacteria; phylum Actinomycetota; class Nitriliruptoria; order Nitriliruptorales; family JAHWKO01; genus JBHELG01. The sequence continues at coordinate 11,716 of JBHELG010000047.1, forward strand.
ACGCACCCGGTAGGGCTCGACGCCAAGGAGTGCGGACGGGCAGGCTCACGTGGTAGAGGGTTGCGAGCAGCAGGACCGCCAGCAGGGCCACGGCCGGCCAGAAGGCGATGTCAACCACCGTCGTCATGAGCTGCTTGAACGGCCAGGGGGTGAGAAACCTCACGAACCGTGGCCCGATGACTAGCCCGGGCAGGACAACGACGCCAACGATCGCACCTACGAGCGTCAACGCGAAGGCAAGAAGTCGTTTCCGCCACGCCGAACGCTCCTCTTCCACGCCGGTCGCGATCGTGATCGCATCGATGAAGACGCTGGTCGCGCGCGAGCCGGACCACAGGGCGACGACCAAGCCCAGGGAGACCACGCGACCTCGGCCGCGCGCGAGGATGGAGTCGACCGTGGGTTGGACGAAATCGCGCATCGTCTCCGACGAGAGAAATTCTCCGGCCGCTCCGATCACGAGCCGTTCGATCTCCTCCATCGTCTCGGCCCCGAGCGCATCCCTGAAGTAGCCGATCGTGCCGAGCACCGCCAGCATGAACGGCGGCAGGGACAGCAACGCGAAAAAGGCGCCTTCGGCGGCCAGACCGTGGATTCGGTCGCGGGCGGAGTCGACCGCCACCCGCTTCGTCAACAGCCAGGCATGAGACAGGAGGCGTGCGAGACGTCGTCCCACGCTACGGGCCTCGAGGCGCAGACGAGCCCGGTCTCAGCCAGGCGGTTCCGCCCTCACTGTCCTCGCCCGGAGGCTGCGGTGAGGTGTTACGAGCCTGTTCCCACCCGGTGCCATCATCCTCCCCGAGGCGAGAGGAAGAAGGGAGTGGACCCGATCGGATTCGAACCGACGACCTCCTCCATGCCATGGAGGCGCGCTCCCAACTGCGCCACGGGCCCGGGTTGGGCCAGCAGTCTACCAATGCCCGGTGGTGAGGTTCGGGCGGGTCGGCCGAGAGTCGACATGCAGGCACCTCGCCACGAAGGATCCGGCGCGATGGCAACAGTCGGGTACCGTCAGGCCGACGGACGTTCCTGAGGAGGGTCGCCCATGACCGACTACGCGCCGACGACCGCCGCCTCGCCCGCCCCCGTCTCGGACCCCTCCGGCCACATTGTCGACGTCGAGCGCTACGACCCCCTCACCCTCGAGCCGCCCATCGCGAAGCGTTGGCACGACGAGCGCAACTACTCGCTGCCGAACGACGCGGAGGGGGAGCGTTACTACGCGTTGACCATGTTCCCCTACCCCTCTGGTGACCTTCACATGGGACACGCGGAGGTCTTCTCCATACACGACGCGATCGCACGCTACTCCCGCATGAATGGGAAGGCGGTGCTCAACCCGATCGGGTGGGACTCGTTCGGGCTGCCCGCCGAGAACGCCGCCAGGCGACGGGGGGTACATCCGAAGACCTGGACCTACGACAACATCGCCCAGCAGCGCTCCTCGATCGTCCGCCTCGGATACTCGTTCGACTGGGACCGTGTCGTCCACACCTCCGATCCCGAATATTACCGCTGGACTCAATGGATCTTCCTGCAGTTCTACCGGGCCGGGCTCGCCTATCGCGACAAAGGCCTCGTGAACTGGTGCCCGAGCTGCCAGACCGTTCTCGCCAACGAGCAGGTAGTCGAAGGCCACTGCGAGCGTTGCGACAGCCTCGTCATTCGCCGTCCCCTCACCCAGTGGTTCTTTCGTATCACCCGCTACACGCAGGAGCTTCTCGACGACCTCGAGAAACTCGAGAACACGTGGCCGGAACGGGTGCGGGTCATGCAGCGCAACTGGATCGGCCGCTCTGAGGGAGCTGAAGTCACGTTCAAAGTCGCCGCCCATGACGAGGCGCCGGAAAGCGACACCGACCAGGTCGTCGTCTTCACTACCCGCCCGGACACCCTCTACGGGGCCACGTACTTCGTGTTCGCACCTGAGCACCCGCTCGTCGGCGAAAAGATGCAGGACGATCTCGACTACGCAGCGTTCCTCGGCGAGGTCGCGACGCGCTCGGAGATCGAGCGGCTGTCCACAGCCCAACGCGAGAAACGCGGGTACCGCTTGAACTTCGACATGATCAATCCCGTCAATGACGAGCGCATCCCGGCCTATGCGGCCGACTACGTGCTCATGGAATACGGCACCGGGGCAATCATGGCGGTTCCTGCCCACGACCAGCGTGACTTCGAATTTGCCCGCGAGTACGGCCTGCCCATCCGGGTCGTCGTCCAGCCCCCGGGGGAGGAGCTCGACCCGGCGACCATGACCTCCGCGTGGGAGGGTGACGGGGTGACGGTCAACTCCGGTCCCTATGACGGGCTGCCGTGGCAGGAAACGAAGAAGCGCATAACCGCTGACCTCGAAGCGAGCGGGGTCGGCCGGTTCCGGGTCAACTACCGCTTGCGTGATTGGCTGCTCTCGCGCCAGCGCTACTGGGGTTGCCCGATCCCGATCCTCTACTGCGATCTCTGCGGAGAAGTGCCCGTACCCGAAGACGAGCTGCCGGTGGAGCTGCCCGACGAGATCGAATTCGCCCTTGAGGGGGCCTCGCCGCTCGCGCGGCACGAGGGATTCGTGACCACGACCTGCCCTGAATGCGGCGGTACGGCCCGACGCGAGACGGACACCATGGACACGTTCGTCGACTCGTCGTGGTACTTCCTCCGCTACCTCTCCCCTCATGACGAGGCTCGGCCGTGGGACCGGGCATGGGTGGACCGCTGGCTGCCCGTCGACCAGTACACGGGCGGGGTCGAGCACGCCATCCTCCACCTGCTCTACAGCCGGTTCTTCTGCAAGGCCCTGCGCGACCTCGGCCACATCTCGTTCCACGAGCCATTCACCCGCCTGCTCAACCAGGGTCAGGTCATCCTCCACGGCGCCGCGATGAGCAAGTCGCGCGGCAATCTCGTCGAGCCGCAGCAGGTCTACGAGCAGTACGGAGCCGACACGCTGCGGGCGACCATGCTGTTCGCTGGCCCCCCGGAGGCCGGCATCGATTGGGCCGATGTCTCCCCTGCGGGGACGTACCGCTGGCTGTCCCGGGTGTGGCGGCTCGTGCACGAGCACCTTGCCGACAACCCCCCCGAGGACCGTGACGAGCAGGCGGCCGCGACACTGCGGAAGACGACCCATCGGATCATCGCGGCCGTGACGGACGACTACGAGGCCTTCAAGTTCAACACGGCCATCGCGAAGCTCATGGAGTTGACGAACGAGATCTCAGACGCGCGTCGGGCCGATGTGCACCCTGCAACGGTACGGGAGGCTGTCGAGGCACTCCTGCAGATGCTCGCACCCATCGCATGTTTCCTCACCGAGGGGCTGTGGGACCGTCTGGGGCACGCCACCTCGATCCATGACACAGCCTGGCCTACCCCTGACCCGGAGTTGCTCGTCGAAGCCAGCGTCGAGATCGTCGTTCAGGTCGATGGCAAGGTGCGGGACCGCGTCGAGGTGCCCCGCGGAGCGGACGAGTCGACGCTCGCTGCCGCCGCACGGAGTCTGGACAACGTCGGCCGCCACCTGCAGGGCCGCGAGATCCTCAAGGTCGTTGCCGTCCCCGACCGTATCGTCAACTTCGTCACGAAGCCGCGGGGGCAGTCTGCTGAGGGCTCCGCCCTCTCCGCCCACTAGGGCGCGCGTCCGCGGATCCTGGGAGCGCTGCGAGTAGGAGGGCGGACCTCCACGAGGTTTCCACAGCTGCCCGGCCTCTCGTCATCTTCCCGCCCCACCAGGCTTGCACCCTCGCGGCATGGCTCCCGACCCCTATGACCAGACCTCGCCCGTCCGCGTTCGTCTGCGAGCGCTCGCCGCGTGGCTGGACGCGACTCCGGCCGAGGTCCTGGGACTAGCCCTCCTTCTCGCGGGCGGCGCACTCGTCACCGCGCTCGTTTGGTCGCTCGGCGATCCGCAGTCAGCGCCCCCACCTCCGCTCCCCATGCCCCAGGAGAGCCCGTCGGCGGAGGTCGAGATCGCCGTCCACGTCGCCGGAGCGGTCAAACGCCCGGGTCTCGTCCGACTACCCCGGGGCGCGAGGGTCGCCGACGCCCTCGAGGCAGCGGGTGGTACCACCCCGGAGGCCGTACTCGACGCACTGAACCTCGCCCGCCAACTGTCCGACGGGGACCAGGTCGTCGTGCCGGTAGCGGGCGCAGCGCCACCAGCGATACCGGCGGCGGGAGCCGCCACGACGGGCACCGGAGCCCGGCGCCCGGACGGCCGCCTCGACCTGAACCGCGCCTCAGCCGACGAACTCGAAGAGCTCCCGGGCATTGGCGAAGTCCTGGCAGCGAGGATCGTTGAGTGGCGCCAAGAGCACGGCCCCTTCACCTCCGTGGGGCAGTTGCGTGAGGTCCCCGGGATCGGGGAGCGCATTTTCCAGAATCTCGCTGACCTTCTGTCCGTCTGAGAACGGTGACCCGCCCCCGCTTGGCATCGTCGGCCTGCGTCGGCCCGGTCGTCCTGTGGTCACTCACCGCCCTGGTCTCGGCCGCGACACTCGCCGAACCTCTCGGAGGAGCCGGGCCGCTGCCGTCGGCGTTGACCCTCGTCGGGGGCTGCGTCCTCGCCGCTGTCGCCCCTCGCCTATCCAGCCGATCGCGCGCCGTTGTGGCTGCCCTCGCTGTGGCGGCAGTGGCGGGAGCCGCAGGTGGCATCCGGGTCGCCCGCTTCGAGAGGGGTCCGCTCATCGAGTTAGCCCGCAGCGGCGGAACACGTCACATGACGGCGGCCGTCATCGACGAGCCCCGACTCGAGGGTGATCGCTGGTGGACACTCGTGCGAGTCGATCAGGTGGGGGATCTGAGAAGCCGTGAGCGGGCCTTCCTTTCCGGTAAGGGTCGGCCCCCCGAGCTTGGCGAGGTATGGACGGGGGAGGCTGCCGCCAGCCCCGTCCGCCGAGAAGGGTTCGGCGTCCATCTGCGTCGACGCTACACGGCCGTCCGCCTCCATCCCCGGGTGTGGCGGCTGGCCGGTCAGGCGCGAGGCCTCACGCATGCGAGCAACGAGGTGCGTGAGCGGGTCCGTACGGCGGCGAGACGTGCCCTGCCACCTGCCCAGGCGGGGCTGGCGACCGGACTCGTCACCGGCGACACCCGTCTGCTGCCCCATGAACACGAGCAGATGCTGCGTGACAGCGGTCTGACGCACCTGGTCGCGGTGAGCGGATCGAACGTCGCGCTCGTCGGCCTCGGGGTGGGTTTTCTGGCCGGGGCGCTTGGGGTGGGTGTGGTGGGACGGCGCCGAGCGACCGTCGCCGCCCTCGTCTGGTTCGCCTTCGTCACCCGCTGGGAGCCGAGCGTACTGCGGGCGTGCGCCATGGCGGGGCTCGTCCTGCTCGCCGCTTTTCGCGGCCGCCTCGTGGACTTGCGACACGCGCTCGCGGTCGCGTTGCTCGTGCTGGTGCTCGTCGACCCCGGAATCGCCGCGGCAACCGGGCTTCTGCTCTCCGCCGCTGCGACGGCGGGCGTGCTGGTGCTCGCACCGCTCATGCAGAGCCGGCTCCAATCGCTTCCTGCTCGCATCGCGGATCTCGTGGCCATGACCCTGGGCGCGCAGCTAGCGGTCGCCCCTCTGCTGCTCGCGACTGCCGGGGAGGTCCCACTTGCCTCGCTTCCCGCCAACCTCGTGGCAGTACCGGCCGCCTCCTTGGCCGCAGGTGTCGCCACCGCCGCATCGCTCCTAGCCACCGTCCATACCACCCTCGGGGTGCCGTTGTTCGTGCTGACCCGTCCGCCGCTCGCGGTCGTTCTCGGTGCAGCCGAGCGGCTTCGCGGCTGGGGTGCGGTCATCTCGTTCCAGCGCCCCGTGACGCTCCTGCTCCTCGCAGCCGTCGTGGCCTGGATACTCACCCGCCGGGAGTCTCGGACGCGGCGGATCGCCGCCGCACTGGTGGCCGCATCTCTCGTCGTAGTCCTCATCCCGAGCCTCACACTCCGATCGGACGTACGCAGCCTCGTCGTCACCACCCTGGACGTCGGGCAGGGCGACGCCATCCTCGTCGAAGCACCCGGAGTCCGTGTCCTCGTCGACGGGGGACCTGACACGGCAGCGGGCACGTGGCTGCGACGAGCTGCCATGCGAGACCTCGACCTCGTCGTACTCAGCCACCCACACGCCGACCACGCCGACGGCCTTCCCACGGTGCTGACTCAGGCACGGGTCGGAGCAGTCTGGCTCCCAGCCCTGCCGAACCACCTTCCAAGCGTCGCCCGGTTGGTCGACGAGGCCGAGGCCCGCGGCGTCCCCATCGCCCACCCCGTGGCGGGCACCGCCGCGACGATCGGCGGGCTACGTCTGGAGGTACTCGCTCCACCTGCGGGTCGCCCCTACCGCTGGGCTGACAGCGAAGAAAACGAAACGTCGATCGTGCTGCGGGCGAGCTGGGGTGCGCGGGCTGCGCTGCTGACCGGCGACGTCGAGCGTGCTGCTCAGCACGACCTGCTCGTCAGACCTGAACGCCTCCGAGCGGGGCTCCTGAAGGTCCCCCACCACGGGGGTGCGACAAGCGCCCCGGGCTTCCTGTTGGCGGCTCGTCCACAGGTGTCCGTGGTCTCCGTGGGCCGCGGCAACCCCTACGGCCACCCTCGTCGCGAAGTCCTCGACGTCTTGGCTCGTAGCGGCAGCCAGGTCCGGCGGACCGACCGCGAGGGCACCGTCCGCATCGAGGTCCCCGCCTCGAACGCGGAGATAGCCCGAGGCGGGGAATACGCCGCGTTCTTGGCACGGCCGGCGTTGCGGACGGTTCCCCCAAGCTCTTCCGCCGCTCGGCGGGCGCTCGGCCAGCGGCGGAGGACGATTGCCTTCCCGCTACGCTGGCGGCCTCATGCCCGTGCGCGCTCCTGTCTACCTCGTCACCGGCGACGACGAGCTGCTGCTGCAGCGTGCGCTCGAGCGCCTCCTCACCGAGGTGCGTGCCGCTGAACCGCAGCTCGACGTTGCTGTCGTCGATACCGGCGACGTGGCCGAGCTGCCGGAACTGCGAACGGCGTCGCTGTTCGGTGGCGTCCGCTGTGTCGTCGTGCGTGGAGCCGAGAACCTCTCGGGCAGCCTTGCCGCTCAGGTCGGTTCGTACCTCGACGCACCTGACCTCTCCTCGACGCTCGTGCTCGTCGCGCGGGGCACCGCGCGAATCAGAACCATCGCCCAGCGTGCAGCGACCCTCGGCCAGCGCATCGAGGTGGCGGCGCCGAAGCCGTGGGCGACCCGGGAGTGGGCAGCCCTGGCCGCCTCCGAACTCCGGCGACTCGGTCGCAGCGCTGATCCTTCGGCGATCCAAGCCCTGTTCGATCACGCCGGCACCGACGCTGCCACTCTCGCCTCGAAATGCAGCCAGGTTGCGGCGGCCACACCGGAGGGGGCCTGTGTCACCGCGGGGGACGTGGAGCGCGTCGTCGAAGGGCACGGCAATCGTGGGTCCTTCGCGGTCGCGGATGCCGTTGCCGAGCGCGCCCCTGCCGACGCCCTCATCGTCCTGCGGGGCGCGATCGAGGCGGGCGAGGCGCCGCTCGCCGTGCTTGGAGCCATCGTCTTCCGTCTCCGCCAGCTGCTGCAGATCGCGGCGGGCGCCTCATCCAAGGACCTGGGAGTGTCTCCTGGTCAGCATCGCCGCTTGCAAGCGCTCGCGGGGCGCTTCGAGCCGGGCGAGCTGGCCTGGTGCCAGGACCGGGCGGCCAGGGCCGATCTCGACCTGAAGGGGTCCGACCTGCCTTCCGATCTCCTGCTCGAGCTTGCCGTGCTCGAGCTCGCCACGGGTGCTGCGGCACCGTGACGGACGCGACAGAGGTCCGGCCGCCTGTCGGTTCTGCCTGCGACGGCAGTGCGTAGAGGGATCATGGCCGAAACCCGCTTCGCGTGGAACGGGGAGGTGCGGGTCGCCTTCGAAGTCCACGACGATCTGGCGCCCGGGGAAGCCCCTTGGCTCGTGCTCCTGCATGGCCTCGGCTACGGCCGGCGGGGTTGGGGACCGATCCTCCACCGGCTCGCCGGGCGTTTCCGTCTCGTGCTGATCGACAACCGGGGGATCGGGGACAGCGATGTCCCCGCAGGTCCTTACACGACCCCTGAGATGGCTTCAGACGTCGTCGCCGTCCTCGACGAAGCCGGTATCGAGCGCGCCCACGTACTGGGGACGAGCCTGGGTGGGATGGTCGCTCAGAACCTCGCCTGCCGATATCCCGAGCGCGTCGAACGCCTCGTGCTCGTGGCCAGTACGCCGGGCGGCCAGATGGCCTACCCGATGCCGCGACGCACCCAGGAGCTCCTCGCTGAGATGAAGAGGTTCGAACCGCGTGAGCTGCTACGACGGGCGGTCGAGAACGCCTGCCATGACGAGACGGTCAGGAACCGGCCACGACTCGTCGCGCAGATCGTCGCGTCGCGACTGGAGGAATCCCAGGATCCCGATGGGTGGCGGGCCCAGGCGACCGCCGGGGTCACCTATGCAGCGGATGAAAGGCTTCGTTCCATTCAGGCGCCGACCCTCGTCATTCACGGCGAGGGGGACCATGTCGTCGACCCCCGCAACGCCGAACTGCTCGTGGAGCAGATCCCCTCTGCCCGCCTGGTCCGACTTCCCACAACGGGCCATCTGGCGTACTGGGAGGCCCCCGAGCGTTTCGCGGAGGAGGTCATCGCCTTTCTGCTCGCCGTTCCTGAGCGGTAGTGGGCGAATCACCGCCGCCAGCGAGAGGAGCGGTCCCGGGTCAGCCAAAGACAACGACGGAGAGTGTTCAGGTGAGCGGTACACCGCATGGGGACCATGCCATCGGCACATGGATCCGCGATCGGGCGATCGTCACTCCGGAGCGGGTCGCGATCGACTTCCTCGCACCGGGCGATACTCGCGAGACGAGCATGACCTATGAGCAGCTCGACGAATGCTCGGAGCGGCTGGCAGGGGCGCTTCTGGCCTCAGGTGTCAAACCCGGAGACCGGGTCGCCACCCTCACCGGCAACCGTCCCGAACACGTCGAGTTGATGTTCGCCTGCGCGAAAGCGGGCCTCATCCTGGCCCCTATGAACCCGCGTCTCGCCGGCCCGGAGATCGGCTATCAACTCGACGACGCCGAGCCGGCGGCGTTGTTCGTAGCACCCGAGCACGAGGAACTCTCCGCCGCTGCGCTCTCCCGGGCCCATTCGTCCCCCAGGCGCCTGCCCCTGATGCGCGAGGCTCTCGATGATCTCACGCGACCAGACCACAACGCCCGCCACATCGCGGTGGACGACGACGATCCGCTGCTGCTCGTCTACACCTCCGGCACGACGGGCACACCCAAAGGAGCCCTACTCACCCACGCCAACTGCTTCTGGACGAACCTGTCCCTCGATCGCACCGTCGATCTCATGACTACCGATGTCGTGCTGCAGGTTCTACCCCAGTTCCATGTCGGAGGTTGGAACGTGCAGCCGCTGCTTGCGTGGTGGAAAGGGGCGACCGTGGTCCTCGAGTCCGGCTTCGACGCCCAAAGGGCCCTCGCGACCATCGAGCGCAAGCGGGTGACAACCATGATGGGCGTCCCGGCGACGTACCTGTTCATGGCCGAGGAGCCGACCTTTGCGCAGACTGACCTGTCGAGCCTTCGTCAGGCCGTTGTCGGTGGGGCTCCGATGCCCCAGACGCTGCTGAAGACCTGGCACGAGCGGGGCGTCGACGTCGTTCAAGGTTACGGGCTGACGGAGGCGGCGCCGAACGTCCTCTGCCTGCCCCCAGAGCACGCGAGGAGCAAGCTGGGCTACGCCGGGAAGCCTTATCTCCACGTCGAGGTGAAGCTCCGCGACCCGGAAACGGGCCATGACCTCCTCGGAGAGGCCAGGGGAGAGCTTCTCGTCCGCGGACCCAACGTCTTCCCCGGCTACTGGCGCAACGAAGAGGCGACCGGCCTGGCCTTCGTCGGCGGTTGGCTCCTGACCGGTGATGTCGCCGAGCGTGATCAGGACGGCTTCTACCGTATCTACGACCGCGTCAAGGACATGTTCATCTCGGGTGGCGAGAACGTCTATCCAGCCGAAGTCGAGTCCGTACTCCATGACCACCCGAGCGTCGTGGAGGCCGCCGTCGTCGGGGTACCGCACGAGCGTTGGGGTGAGGTCGGCGTCGCCTTCGTTGCGGTCCGCGATCCTGAAGCAGTGGACGCGGGCGAGCTGCTCGCCACTTGTCACGAGCGTCTCGCGAAGTTCAAGGTCCCGAAAGAGGTTCACTTCGTCGACACACTGCCGCGCTCGGCCGTGAACAAGGTTCTCAAGACGGAGCTGCGCGAGCGCTACCTCTCCGAACGCGGTCGATAGGAGAGACCTGCGTCGGTCGAGCCCGGGGCTTCCGCCTCGGTTGGAGGAGCGAGAGCTATGAACGACGTAGGAATCCTCGGCACGGCCTCCTACCTACCCGCTCGTTGGATGACGGCAGGCGAGATCGGCGCCGCCAGCGGTATCCCCGAGCAGGTCATCGTCGAGAAGTTCGGTCTGCGCGGCAAGCACATCGCCGACCCAGACGAGCACGTCAGCGACATGGCCACGAGGGTCGGTCGGGCGCTGCTCGACGAGCGGGGTGTCGACCCCGCCGATGTCGACGTCGTCGTCTACTACGGCTCGACCTGGAAGGACTACGAGGTGTGGCAGGCCGCCCCCCATATCGCGTACCGGTTGGGCTGCCGCAACGCCTTCGGACTCGAGCTCGACTACGTCTCGTGCGGTACGCCGATCGCTCTCCGCGTCTGTCGTGATCTGCTCGTCGCCGAGCCGGAGCTGCGCACGATTCTCATGCTCGCGGCGTGCAAGGAATCCCAACTCCTCGACTATTCCAACCAGCGCGCCCGCTTCACCTACAACTTCGGAGACGGTGCGGCAGGGGGCCTACTCGTCCGCGACCACCCCCGAAACGTCATGCTCGGCTCCCACACCATCACCGATGGATCCTTCGCGTTGGAAGTCATGGTCCCCGCCGGTGGGAGCGTCGAACCTACCTCGCACGCGACCGTCGCAGCCCGCCGCCACTACCTCGACGTCCCCAACCCGACGGGCATGAAGACGAGCCTGGATCCCATTTCACTGCCCAACTTCCTCGCTGCGGCAGAGGGGGCCCTCAAACGGTCGGGTGCCACCCTTCAGGACGTCACCTTCTACTGCGGCATCCACATGAAGCGCTCGGTCCACGACGCCATCGTCACGGCCCTCGATCTGGAGGCCTCCCGCGCCCCCTACCTCGACGACACCGGCCACATGAGCGGGGTCGACCCGCTGTTGGCACTTGACAGAGCCGATCGTGCCGGCGAGCTGCACGACGGCGATCTCATCCTGCTTCTCGCGGCCGGGACGGGCTACACCTGGGCAGCCAGCGTCGTGCGCTGGGGCGCTGTCACTTCGCCGTGATGAGGCGACGCGGCCTTGGCGGCGTCGCTCGGGTTCGGAAAAGCTGCGGTCATCTTGCTGCGCACCGCCGGGTCAAGCCAAGCGGTGAATCGTTATTGGCAGCCTGCTACGACTCGAGAGACTGCAGGCGCTTCGCCATCCTCGACTTGTGGTTGGCCGCATTGTTGGCGTGTATGACACCCTTCGTCGCGGCCTTGTCGTAATGGCGGGCGGCGATGCGGTAAGCCTCCTCGGCGAGAGCCCGGTCTCCGGTCTCCACCGCCTGATGAAACCGCTTCCCATATGTCTTCAGCATCGAGCGCACAGCCTTGTTCCGCTGCCGGCGCTCGAGGTTCTGACGGTTTCGCTTGATCTGGGACTTGGTATTCGCCACGGCGCGGAACTCTCCGCCTCTCGAATGTCAGGGAAGCATCGCTCGCACAAGCGACAGAAAAACAGCCCGGAGCGGGCAGCCGCGTGGAGGCTACCAGCGGCGCCAGATGCCGACAACCGACCGCTTGCGCCGGGGCCGGAGGCGACGTATGGGGTTCGCGGGGGACGCGAGGAGGGGGCTTGGCTTTCCCGGGAGGTCGGTGTGACGGGCTTGGGTTCCCGGGGGACGCGAGGAGGGGGCTTGGCTTTCCCGGGAGGTCGGTGTGACGGGCTTGGGTTCCCGGG
>JBHELG010000048.1:0-6990 GCA_046263195.1 Nitriliruptorales bacterium
CTAACTTTTGAACACCACGATCTCGTGATGGGAACCACTATGCGCGAAGAACCACCCTTTTGCTAGTTGAGAAAAACGAGAAACTACGACCCCACGTTTCGGTGGATCCACCAAGGTTGGGGGTGATGAGTCAATTGAATATGCCGACGCTGCGTAGGGGCAAGACGCGGTTCGAGGTCTCTGACCGGACGGGAGCCGTTCGTCGGGCCCTTCGACCTGCAGGCTTCGTGCGAGGATGGACTGCCGGGATCGCAGGAGGTTTCTGAGGGGTCGCGGCAGCGTTCTGGCTTCCGTCGGTTTTCCGAGACCCCATCGCAGGGTGGCGTGGATGACGATCGGGACTGGTCAAGTGTGAGCGGGAGCTTCGCAGTCGGCCGAGGCGGGCGGAGGACGCGAGTGTGCGGCGGGGGCTGCTGGTGGCAGGGGAGAGGTCGGCGGAGTCCGAACGGGCGGGCTCGTGAGGGCGCTGCCCGTCACTGGCGAGTAGTGAACAGGCGCCGGGTGTGATTGGGCGGGCCGCGCACCCGCTTCTCGAGCGCGACGCCGAGCTGCGGCGCATCGCGGCCCTGGTCGAGCAGGCGGCGGCGACCGGGCGGGGGGCTGCGCTCGTCGTCGAAGGCCCGCCGGGCATCGGCAAGACGCGGCTGCTGGACGCAGTGCGTGAGCTTGCCGTCGAACGCGAGCTTGGCGTGCTGGCGGCGCGGGGTGCGGAGCTGGAGCGGGGCTTCGCATTCGGCCTGGTGCGCCAGCTGCTTGACCCTCCGCTCATGGCGGCGGATGCCGCTGAGCGGAGCGAGCTGCTGGCCGGTGCGGCGGCGCTGTCACAGGGGGCGCTGGGGGAAAGCCCGCCGGGTGCCGAACCGGTCGATGCCGCGGGCGTCCTGCACGGCCTGTACTGGCTGGTCGCGGGCCTGGCCCGGCGACGACCGCTGCTCCTCGCCGTCGACGACGCACATTGGGCTGATGAGGCGTCGCTGCGGTTTCTCGGCCACCTTGTGCGCCGCGTGGAGTCGTTGCCGATGCTGGTTGCGCTCGGCTGCCGTCCCCCCTCAGGCGAGCCCGGCGAAATGCTCCTGAGTGAGATCGTTGCGGACCCGAGTGTGGAGGTCATTCGACCGCGAACGCTCGGATCCCCGGCGGTTGCCCGCCTCATCTCCGAGCGGCTGAGTGGCCCGTCGGATCCGGAGTTCGTGGAGGCGTGCCTGGCTGCGACCGGCGGCAACCCTTTCCTGTTGAGCGAGTTGGTGCGCGAGCTCGACGTCGGGCAGATCGAACCACGCGCGGCCGAGGCCAGGCGGGTGTCAGGACTGCTCCCCGAGAACCTCGCCCGTTCAATGCTGGTCCGGCTCAGGCGTGCCGGCGCAGGCGCGGAAGTGCTCGCCCCCGCGATTGCGGTACTAGCCGAGGGAGCTCCACTAGGGCTCGTGGGCGAGCTCGTCGGGATATCCGAGGACGCAGCCGCGGACGCACTCGACGCGCTGGTACGCGAGGGAATCATCGCCCCCAGCCTGCCACCTCGGTTCGCCCATCCGCTGCTACGAACCGCAGCCGAGGGCATCCTCGCACCCGGTGGGCGCTCACGCCTACACGCCCGCGCTGCCCAACTGCTACAGCGACGGGGAGCGTCGGCCGAGCGGATCGCGTCGCATCTGCTCGAGACCGAGCCGCGTGGCGACCTTGGAGCGGTCGAGACGCTCGCCGAAGCCGCGCGGCTGGCCCGGGGGCGAGGGGCGCCTGACGTGGCTGCGCGGCTGCTCCGCAGGGCGCTCGAGGAGCCGCCCTCGGAGGCTCGGCGGCTCGAGCTGCTTTTCGAACTCGGATCGGCGGAGCGGGAGCTCGGTCTGAGCTCGTCGCGCGTACACCTGCGCGCCGCGGCCGAGGCGGACGACCCGGTCTTGGCCGCCCGCGCCACGCGTGCGCTCGTGTGGGCGCGCGGGCCCGATCCGGAGGCGTTGGAGGAGGTGCTGTGCCTGTTAGACCGGGCGATCGAGCGCCTAGGCAACCAGGAGCGAGAGCTGGCGCTCGAACTCGAGGCGCTGCGCCTCGCCCCGCTGTGGATAGTCCCCGACTCGTGGGAGCGGTTCCTAAGCGAGATCCAACAGTTCCGTGAGCTCCCCGGAGGCAGTGCAGCCGAGTCGCTGGCGCTCTCGTTCGTGGCTCCCGCGCTCATGTGGCGCGGTGAGCCGGCCAGTGCCGTCGAGGCGGCTGCCGAACGTGCCGCCGCGAACACCGCCCCTCTGCGCCACGACGACATGGCGGCACTGTGGCTACTTTTCGTGGTCACTGACCTCATCAGCGTCGACCGGCTCGAACTCGCGGAGCGGCTGACACAGGAGGCACTCCGAATAGCGCGCGAGCGCGGCTCGGCCTACCGCTTCTCGTTCGCCTCGGTTATGAGAGCCTTCTGCCGGCGCGCCATGGGTGACCTGCAGGCCGCAGAGGGAGATGCCCGCGCAGCAATGGTCGGGGATGCTCACAGCATCTCGAAGTCCTTTCTGGTCCCGCTCGTCGGGTCCCTCATCGACCAGGGCCGGACCGCGGAGGCGGAGCGGCTGCTCGTGGAATGGCACCTCGACGGCTCCATGCCGAACACGCGGCCGATGACAGGGCTGCTGGTTGAGCGTGGCCGGTTGCGCGTGGCCGCCGGTCAGGCCGAGGCGGGTATCGCCGACCTCGAGGAAGCACTTCTCCGGCTCTCACAGCAGTTCACCTTCGTTGGTCTGGGAGGCGTCGAGCCGCGACTCGAACTGGCCCTGGCGCTGCGATCGGCCGGACGAGACCACGCGGCCCGCTGTGAGGCGGAGCGGGCCCTGGAGGCGGCGCGCCGCTGGGGCACGAACACCGCGGTCGGAGCTGTGTTGCGCGTGAGCGGGCTGATGGTGGGCGGCGAGCAGGGCCTGCGTCTGCTCGGCGAATCGGTCGCCCTGCTGGCCGAATCGCCTGGGCGGCTCCATCGCGCCCGCGCGCTGGTCGATTACGGCGCCGCCCTGCGTCGAGCCGGTCGTCGCTCACAGTCGCGCGAGCCGTTGCGAGAAGGGCTCAACCTCGCGGAGCTCTGCGGTGCGATTCCACTCGCCGAGACCGCCCGCCAGGAGCTGGCCGCTACCGGGGTGAAAGTGCCGCGCCGAGAGGCCGATCAGGAGCAGTTGACGGCGAGTGAGCGCCGCATCGCCGAACTCGCCGCCGAGGGCGCCTCCAACCCCGAGATCGCCCAGGCCCTTTTCGTGACCGTCAAGACGATCGAAGGCCACCTCTCGAGCGTCTACCGCAAGCTCGACATCCGCTCGCGCCGCGAGCTCGTAGCCGCCCTCAGGGAGCAGGGCGAGGTCTGACAAGTAGGCCGCGTTTCGCCTCCGCGGAGGGTCCAGTGCGCTCTGCTTCTGCTACTCGGCCGGCTCGGGCTCGAACCGCTCGGCCACCCCTGACTTGAAGCCCTCCTGGATCGGGGCCAGCCCAAACGGCTGGGTCGGGTCGACCTTGAAGATCGTGCTCACGGGATCCGGGCCTCGCTCTTCGATGGGCCCGTAGTAGTAGTCGGGGGCGAGTCCATCGAACGAGAGGGTGCCGACGTGCGGGATGGCCCGAAGGATCCCTTCCTTGGAGACGTCCCCCTCCTTTACCGCCTGCTCCAGCACTGCCGTCATGACCTGGGCCTGTGTGTAGCCGCTGATAAGACGCGGGTCCCCTTCGGTGACGTCGAGGCTCGGAGGATGGCGTTCGATCCGGGCCAGAAACTCGGCCATGCCGGGGATCGAGGTGTCGCCGTACTGCGCCCCTTCCCGAACGAGCCAGAAATTGTCTTGCAGGTATTGGCGGAGCGGGGAGTTGGCAAGGGCCGCCGCCCAGGTGGGGGTGAGAGCGAGCCAGCGGGGGCTGAAGCCCCCCTGTGCAGCCGCGCCGAGGATTCTGCTCGTCTCGGACGGTCTCGAGAGGAGAACGACCGCGTTGCACCCGCCGTCATGGAGCTGGCGGATCTGAGCCGTGAAGTCCTCGTCGCCCAGACGATAGTGGGCCCTCTCGGACGGCTCGAAGCCCAGCTCCCGGGCGGCGTACTCGACCCCCTCAACAGCGGCCTGGCCCGCAGCCTCGTCCCCGCCCATTGCGCAGACCGTCCGCCCCCGGTGCCCGGCCTCGGTGCGCAAGTAGTAGTCCAGTATGTTGATGGCCTCCATCTGGTAGGGGACTCCCACGGGGATCAGGTTCGGTTCACGAATGTGGTCCGCATCGAGGGTTCCGGCCACTGCCACGCCTCCGTCCCCCTCGAGCTGGGGCAGCAGGGCCTCGAGCACCGGTACGCCGGTGATGTAGAACAGGACGACCTCTCTTTCGAGTTCGCTATAGGCCTGAACCGCAGTGGCGGGGTCGTTGCGGCTGTCGCGTAGTACCAGCTCGACCTTGTGGCGGCCCGCGACGCCCCCCTTCTCCTCGTTGAGTGCGTCGACCCAGACCTGCGCGCCGGCTGCGAGCGGGTTGCCGATCACGGCCACCGGGCCGGTCAGCGGTAGGAGCATCCCGATGCGGAGCACTCGATCGCTGCGACCCGCCTCGAGGTTCCTGCCGCAGGCTCCCAGCAGAAGCCCGGCCACAACCAGCCAGAGGACGAGGGGCAGCTGTCGTACACGCCTGCTCATCGTTTCCTACCGCCGCCGATGACGTGCCCGGCCGGATGACCGAAAGCCTGTCCTGTCCGGCCCACGGTGGTCATGGTCAGACACTGCAACGAAAAGACGATCGTCCAATCGGATGGGGAGACGTAACTTGGAGGCATAGGAAGCGTGAGGTGGTAGCAGGTCGGCTCTGAGTCAGTCCCTGACCCCTTGCCGAGTGAGGTCTCCGCTGCCGGCGTGCTCGTCGACACGTTGGCAGTGACCCAGCTACTTCAGAGCCCCAACTTCCACGTTGCGACTGTGATCCCCGCGGTTGCGCTCACTCTTCGCAGGCATAGAACAGGCGTCGGGCGTGGTGGCGGTTGCCGGACTCGCTCTTGAGCGTGAGGCGGAGCGGCGGGGCATCGCCGAACTGGTCGAGCAGGCGGCGCCGAGTCGTTGCCAAAGACAGTGGTGAGGCTCGTCGAGCCTCACCACTGTCGTCCCAGACTCGGAGTCGCCTTACGGGTTGGCGCTGGCCACGCCGCTCTCGTTGACGACGAACTTCCCGTTTGGGGCACCGTTGAAGGTGCCGCTGTTGATCCACTCGATAAGCGCGGCTTTGAGGGTGGCGTGGGGGCCGGCCCATGCAGCACCGGGGGTCCCCCCGTAGGGCGTCCCGGAGGGGGGCGTGCAACGCGGCCCGGAGCAGCCTTCGAGTGGCAGCGCGTGGCTCGCGCACTGCACTTGCACCAGCACCTTGTTGGTCACTGAGGCCGGGAGGGCGTCATAGATGGCGGAAGAGGTCGCCAAGCCATCCGGCACGCCCATGTCCTCAAAACCCTGGATGACCAGCGTGGGTGTGGTCAGCTGTCCCGCGACGGCGGCGTTCCAGCCGTTGCCGGAGAATGTCGGCGAGCGGTTGAGGCCGGCCGGATTGGTGGGGTCGTCGCCTCCCCAGTTGCGCCCCACCGTGTCCAGCTTCATCGTCTGCACCCAGAGCTGCTCCGGAGTGCCTGGAATGACATGGCCGGTGCAGGCCACCTCGCGCTCCGGCGGCATCGCCCAGCCCGCGAGCGATCCCGAGGCGCCGGTTAGCGCCATCGGAAACGTGGGGAAGCCCGCTGGCGGCGGCGTCTCCTCGGTCGGTCCGCCGAAGATCGACGACAGGAACACCGCTCGGCTCACCTTCGCGATGACGTCGGCGCTTCCGGGAAGGAGCGGGTTCGGGTTGGCGGCGTAGAGAGTCCGTCCGACGCGTTGCCCTCCCGCCGAGTAGCCGATCAAGGCGACTTTGCCGTCGCTTGGCTGAGCGCGCGCGATGGCGTCGTCGATGACCTGGCGGATGTCGCGTACCCACACGTCGGTGCGTCCAAAGCGGAAGTTGCTCGAGTGCGCTCGCCTCTCCCCGGCAAGCGGATTTACCTTCAGCATCGTGCCCTGCTGATCGGGCGACCAGGGAGGCGAGGCGCGGTCGCACCCCTCGGGATGTGGACAGGTGCCGTCGCCCAGATAGGGCCTGAGGCTCGCGTTGGCGGGATCGTCTAGGCCCTTGTCGAACCGCGTCGAGCGGCCGTAGCCGAGAAGGCTCGGGGCGAAGGTGTCGATGCCGGTCCGCGCGAGCCCTTCCTGTACGCTGAGTTCGCCGCCGCCCGTGCCAGGTTCTCGCACGTCGAACGGAACCGGGCCGCCGGGTTGGGTGCGCCCGGCGATCAGGACCGCGGCCTTAGTGGGTACCCCCGGGCACTTGCCGTTCGCATACACCGGGCGGACGCGATGGACCTGGAGCTTCGCCGGGAGGCCGTCAAACTGGGGGTCGGGCATCAGCCCTGCCGGCACCTTGAAGTGCAGCCAGTGATCCTCGGCGGCGACGCCAGTCGGCATCACGTCGCACCCGCCTCCCGCGCCGACGGCTCGACGCTGGTGGCGGCCATCGCTCCGCCGGAGGCGACGGCGGCCAGGATCAGGCAGGCACTCACAACTCGACCAAGTCTTGACCGACGGGCTCGAGCTTTCAGCTCTTCCGATGACATGGCGTCTTCTCCTTGTGTACTCGCATACGACTGACGCCATGCTTCGGGGGGTCTGCGTGGCGGACCACCCCGAGCCCTCCCCGACTCCTGGCTGTTTCCTAGACTTTTGGAAGTTCAATGCGGAGTACGGATACGACGACCTTCGACGTGCTGCTCAAGCGCCAGCGCCTGGCGGCAGGTCTCACGCAGGAGGCCCTCGCCGAGCGGGCGGGGCTGAGCCCCAAGGCTGCGAGCGATCTGGAGCGAGATCCGACCCGCCGGCCGCGGCTCGGGACTGTCACCCTGCTTGCAGACGCCCTCGGCCTTGCCCCTGAACTACGGACGGCTCTCCTGGCGGCCGCACGACCGCGCGGCGACACCGGTGGCACCGA
>JBHELG010000049.1:0-27519 GCA_046263195.1 Nitriliruptorales bacterium
ACTTCGACCTAGACGAGCTCAGATTCTGGATCCACGGCACGATCGAGCGACACGGCTGGGCGATCGTGGCCGTGGGATCCCCCTACGACCGGGACGCGCCTTGGGCGTACACGATTGGGCTGTCCGCTGGCTACGACCACCCGGAGTTCGTGATCACGGGTGCGTTGGACTGCGGAGCCGTGTTCAACGAGCTCGCCGCCGCCGTGACAGCCGGAAAACGCTTCTTGCCAGGTCTCCCCGACATCGAGGTGCTCGGCATCAGAGCCCGCATCGGTGAGGTACATCCCGACGAGTGGAGCAGCGGCCGGTTGGCCGCCTGGGTGGACTACTACGGCGCTCTCGGCCCGCCTCGTCCCGAGCCGGCCGCGGTGCAGGTGATCTGGCCCGACGAGCAGGGCCGCTTTCCAGGTGAACGGGGGTTCGACGAAGGCTGCCCGAGGATGGGCGAGTGTCAGCCCCTCCTCCACAGCGCCGGCGGTATGTCTTCGCCTTTCGGGTCGCCACCGAGTGGATGTTCCACCAGACGCCACCGCCGCAGGCCCAGGAAGCGCTAGATCATCCATCGGGCTGCGAAGGAGGAACGGCCTCCCGCTTGGGCCGCTTCGCCAACCGCAGGCCCAACTCAGCCAACGAGATCTCATCGACCGGGGCAGGTGCATCGGTCATCGGACACCAACCCGACTGGGTCTTGGGGAACGCGATGACCTCCCGTATGGACGGCTGACCGGTCAGAAGCATCGCGACCCGGTCGAGCCCGAGTGCGATCCCACCGTGCGGCGGCACTCCGAAGGAGAGGCCACGCAGCAGGAAGCCGAACTTCTCGTCGGCCGTCTCGTCGTCGATGCCGAGAAAGCGCAACACCCGCCGCTGAAGAGCAGCGTCATGAATACGGATCGACCCGCCGCCCAACTCGTATCCGTTCAAGACGACGTCGTAGGCGCGTGCCTTCGCCCGTGCTGGTGCGTCTTCGAAGCGCTCCTCCCCATCCCAGCTCGGTGCCGTGAACGGGTGGTGGGTGGGGCTCCAGCTGCCGTCCTCCGCCAGTTCGAACATTGGCGGTCGCATTATCCAGAGAAACTCCCAACCGCCCTCGTCGACGAGGCGGCGGTCCTTGGCGAGTGCGAGCCGTAGGGCCCCCATGAGCTCTCGGACCCAGGGGTCCGGCCCCGCTCCGAAGAAAAGCGCATCTCCGGGCTCCGCGTCGGTTGCTTCGATCGCGCCTTGCACCTCGGATGCGGAAAAATGTTTTGCCGCAGGCGACCGCAGCGACCCGTCGGGTTCGACGATCGCCCATACCAGCCCGCCCGCGCCGCGACGCTTGGCCCAGTCGATCCAGCGGTCGAAGTCGCTGCGGGAGAGTTCGGCGCCTCCCCCCACGGTGACGGCCACGACCGCGCCACCGGCGGCGAGAGCACCACGAAAGACCCCGAACTCGGTTTGGGACAGAAGGTCGGAGAGATCGGTGAGTTCCATAGCGAAACGCAGATCAGGCTTGTCACTGCCGAACCGCCGCATCGCCTCGTCGTAAGCGACGCGCCTGAAGGGCCTGGTGATCTCCACCCCGGCCACCTCCCGCCAGACTTCTGCGAGCACCTCCTCGGTCAGCGCGAGCACGTCCTCCTCGTCACAGAACGACAACTCGACGTCGAGCTGAGTGAACTCGGGTTGCCGGTCGGCGCGGAGATCCTCATCCCGGAAGCAGCGCGCGATCTGGTAGTAGCGCTCGAGTCCGGCGACCTGGAGCAACTGCTTGAAAAGCTGGGGTGACTGTGGCAATGCATAAGACGAGCCTGGTTGGAGCCGCGAGGGGACGAGGAAGTCGCGGGCCCCTTCTGGAGTGGGGCGGGTGAGGAGAGGCGTCTCCACCTCCATGAAGCCGTTGCGCTCCATCACCTTTCGGATCACCGCGTTCATCTTCGCCCGTTGCACGAGCACGGCGGCCATCCCGGGGCGGCGGAGATCGACGTAACGATGCTTGAGCCGAAGCGTCTCCTCGACGTCGATGTCGTCTTCGATGGGAAAGGGTGGCGTCTGCGAAGGGGCGAGCACCTCGAGCTCCGAGGCGTGGACCTCGACCTCCCCTGTGGCGAGTTGAGGGTTCTCCATGCCGTCGGGGCGCCGCCGGACGGTACCGGCGACCCGGACGACGTACTCGCTGCGAACCGAGTGGGCGTCTGGGACGCCTTCGGGATCGGCGACAACCTGCACGATGCCACTGCGATCCCGCACGTCGATGAAGACGACCCCTCCGTGGTCTCGGCGGGTCGCCACCCAGCCGCCCAGAGTGACCTTCTCGTCGACGTTGTCCACTCCGAGTAGGCCAGCAGCATGGGTGCGCATGGCTCCATGGGGAGAGAGGCTCATGGATTCTCCTGGTTGTGCTGCAGGAGCATGTGCAGGTGCCGCCCCAGATCGTCGAGCGGTACTGCCACCTGCTCACCACTCTGGAGGTCTCTTATCGAGGCGGTGCCGGCCTCTTGTTCCTCCCTGCCGCGTATGACGCAGTAGCGGATGCCGCGCCGGTCGGCATAGCGCAGTTGCTTCCCCAGCCGTCCGTTGCCGACGTAGAGGTCGACGTTGAGCCCCTCGGCGCGCAGACGGGTCGCGATACCGATCGCATCGACGCGTGCGCCCTCGTCGAGGATGGTGACGAGCACATCGGGCCCCGCCACCGCGGCTTCCGCCCCCGCGAGGAGGAGCAGGACACGCTCCAGCCCGAGCGAGCCGCCACAGGCGGGGATGTCACGGTTCGAGAACATGCCGACGAGGTTGTCGTAGCGGCCACCGGAGGCGATGCTGCTGCCCAACCCCGTGGCGAGGACCTCGAAGATGGGGCCCGTGTAATAGCTCAGCCCTCGCGCGAGGAGAGGTGCCAGGCGTAGCTCGCCCGCCTCCAGGTGATGGTCGACGAGCGCCGCCACCTCGTCGACCTGGGCGAGTCCGGCGCGGCCATCCTCGCTCGTCTCGAGCAGGCGACGGACCCGTTCTTCGGACTCGTCGCTGGCCAGGTCCTCCCCGATCGCGTCCGCCGTGTGGGCTGGAACGCCCCGCTCGCGCAGCTCCTCGACGACCCCCTCGACCCCGATCTTGTCGAGCTTGTCGAGGGCCGTGAGCGTGGTCTCCTCCAGCTGGGAAGGGACTCCGTACGCCTCCACGAGACCTCGCAGGGACGCTCGGGAGTTGAGGAGCACGGTGAAGTCGCTCAGCCCCAGGGCCGCGAGAGCGCCGGTGACCGCCAGGATGACCTCGGCGTCGGCGACCGAAGAGGAGCTGCCGACGACGTCGACATCGCACTGTGTGAACTCCCGGTAGCGGCCTCTGCCCGGTCGGTCAGCACGCCAGACCGGCGCGATGTGAAAGCGCTTGTACGGCTGGCCGATCTGGTCCGAGTACTGGGCCACGACACGTGCCAGGGGGACCGTCAGGTCGTAGCGGAGCGCGAGGTCCGCCTCGCCGGTCTCCTCGTGTTCCCCTCTGCGGAGAATCTTGAAGATGAGCTTGTCGCCCTCCTCGCCGTACTTGCCGAGCAGGACCTCCAGCCGCTCGAAGGCCGGCGTGTCGAGCGGCTCGAATCCGAAGCGCTCGAACACGATCCGCACGGTCTCGAAGGCGCGCCGCCGACGCTCGACTTCAGCAGCCAAAAAATCTCGGGCGCCCGACGGTGGAGTGGAGTCGATGGTCACAACCCGTGCCGCCGGCTGGTCCTCAGTCGGGTGACGAACGGGTTGGCTCTTCGCTCCCGGCCAACCGAAGTGGCCCTCATATGTCCGGGGAGCACGAGTACGTCGTCTTCGAGCGGCAGGACCGTGCGGACGATCGACTCCAGCAGGGCCTCGGTGGACCCCCGCGGAAAGTCGGTGCGCCCGACCGAATCCCGGAACAGCAGGTCACCCGACAGCAGCGCTTCCCGGAGGTCGGCCGGCAGGTCGGAGGCCTGCACGTCGGGTGCGAGCAGCAACTCGGCGTCTTCCAGGCCCCGGGCGAGGAAGGTCGTGTGCCCGGGGGTATGCCCGGGGGTATGACAAGCCTCGAATTCGATGCCGTCGTAGCTGAGCCGCTGGCCGTCCTCGAGATCCTCCAGCAGGCCCGTTGGGGCGTCCCAGGGCCCGCCGAGAAGCCACTCGAGCGAACCGGGCGGAACGGAACCGAAACCGCTCATGGGGTCGCTCCACAGCCAGCGGTCGTCGGGGTGGAGGAAGACGGGAACATCGAGCCTGCGGCCCAACTCGGGAGCAGCCCAGAGGTGATCGAGGTGGCCATGGGTGAGCAGGATGGCCGCGCAGGCGACACCCTCGCGTTCGAGTGCGTCCGGCACGGACTCGGCGCCGTCCTCACCCGGATCGATGACCACGGCGGTGCCCGCCGCGCGATCGCCGATGACGTAGCAGTTGGTCTGCCAGCGACCGAGGGGAAAACCGAGGACGAAACGGTCGCTGACCACCAGAGCTCCTCATCGTGGAACATGTCCCACCGGCGGTCTTGGGCAAGCCGAAACCGCCCTCCCACACGAATGGCCCGAGGGTAGCGACGCACGACCGGATCGGCCGCCTGCCAGATCAGCGCGCCGCCGCCGCCTTGGCGCCATCCACGGCCCGTCGCCGCTGGGGAACGAGCCGGTAGGCCTCGTACACCCCTTCGACACGCTTGACGGACCGGAGGATGTAGCGCAGATGGGCGGGGTCCGCGAGTTCGAAGGAGAAGCGAAGCACGGCGACCCTGTCACGGCGGGTGGTCACTTGGGCGCTCAGGATGTTGATATGGAGGTCACCGAGCACCGCGGTGATGTCACGCAGGAGGTGCTTGCGGTCGATGGCCTCGACCTGGATCGACACGAGGAAGGTTGCCGCGGCGTGTGCGTTCCATCCGACCGGCACGAGACGGTCGGCCTGGCTCGTGATGAGATCGTCGACGTTGGGACAGTCACGACGATGCACGGTCACGCCCCGACCGCGAGTGACGAAGCCGAGAATCTCGTCGCCCGGCACCGGGGTGCAGCAGCGTGCGAGCTTCGTCAGCAGTCCGTCGGCGCCCTCCACGATGACGCCGTCGCTCGCCGTGGACTGCACGCGAACAGGTGCCTCGTCGAGTTCCACCTCCTCGTCTCCGCCGCCCATGCGGCTCGCGAGGTGGTTGACGACGGTTCCGGCGGCCAGGTGGCCCTCTCCCACCGCGTGGAACAGCGCCTCGACATCCTTGTACGACAGGTCCGCGGCGACCGCGGCGAGGTGACCCACGCTCGCCAGCTGTGCGTAGGACAGCCCCTTCTTGCGCAGGGACCGCACGATCCCCTCTCGTCCACGCTCGATCGCGTCCTCCCGCCGCTCACGGTTGAAGTACGCGCGAACCTTGCTCTTCGCTCGGGGCGAGACGGCGACCTGCAGCCAGTCTCGGGAAGGGCCAGCGTCCTCGGCCTTCGAGGTGAGGACCTCGACCACCTCCCCGTTCTGCAGGTGGTAGTCGAGCGGGACGAGACGGCCGTTCACGCGGGCCCCTATGCAGCGATGGCCCACTTCGGTGTGCACCGCATAGGCGAAGTCGATCGGGGTGGCGCCCGCCGGCAGCGCCTTCACATCCCCCGCCGGAGTGAACACGAAAACCTCGTCGGCGTAGAGGTCGATCTTCAGCCCGTCGAGGTAGTCGGACGGCTCGCGGATGTCGTGCTGCCACTCGAGCATCTGGCGCAGCCACTGCAGCTCGCCCTGGTCGGTGCGGGCAGCCTCCTTGTACTTCCAGTGCGCGGCCACTCCGTACTCGGCGGTGCGATGCATCGCTTTCGTACGGATCTGGATCTCGAGCGGGCGACCCTTTGGCCCGATGACCGTCGTGTGCAGCGACTGGTAGAGGTTGAACTTCGGCATCGCGACGAGATCCTTGAACCGTCCCGGGATGGGGCGCCAGGTGGCGTGGATCTGGCCGAGGACGGCGTAGCAGTCGCGTACTGAGTTCACCACGACCCGGATCCCGACGAGGTCGTAGATCTCGTCGAACTCCTTGCCGCGCAGCACCATCTTCTCGTAGATCGAGTAGTAGTGCTTCGGGCGCCCCGTGACTTCGCCCTTCACCTTCAGTTCGCGCAGCTTGTCGCGCACCTCGGCGATGACCTCGTCGAGGTAGGCCTCGCGTTCAGGTGCCCTCTCACGCACCATCGCCACGATCTCGTCGTAACGCTTCGGGTGGAGCGTCGCGAAGGAGAGGTCTTCGAGCGCGAGCTTGAACTGCTGCATGCCGAGGCGGTGGGCCAGCGGCGCGTAGATGTCGAGCGTCTCCTGGCCGATTCGCTTCTGCTTCTCGCGCGGCAGTGCCCCGATGGTCTCCATGTTGTGCAGGCGATCGGCGAGCTTGATGAGCAGAACCCGGATGTCGCTCGCCATCGCGAGGATCATCTTGCGCAGGGTGTCGGCCTGCTGACGCTCCTTCGAGTCCACCTGCAGCCGGTCCAGTTTCGTCACCCCGTCGACAAGCTGCGCGACCTCGTCACCGAATTCCAGGCGGAGGTGATGCAGCGAAGCCGGGGTGTCCTCGACGACGTCGTGGAGCAGCGCCGCGACGATGGTGGCGGTGTCGAGACCGAGCTCGGCGAGCTTCGTCGCGACCGCTACCGGATGGGTGATGTACGCCTCGCCCGAGCGGCGACTCTGCCCCGCATGCGCCGCCTCCGCATACTCGTAGGCCCGCACAACCTCGCGGACGTCAACCTTGGGGCTGGACTCGCGGATGCGGGCGACCAGACCCGCGACCTCATGGGGGATGAGCTCCCGGCTCGGTAGCGGCAGACGGGCGAGCACACCCTTCACCCCGCTGGGCCGAGGCTTGGCTTCGGGAACACGGGCGCGAGGGGGAGCATGGGCCGAAGCAGCGGACCCGTCGGAATCGCCCGCACGGCCCTGTCCGTCCTGAGTCAGATCCTGAGCCGCTCGCGGGATCTCGGGGGCAGCGGCCGCGTCCGCCTCCGCTGAGCCTGCCCCGCGAGGTGCCACGCACGCTCCTTCACTCGTCAGGGCGGGAAGCCGGAGGAGCGGTCTCGGCTGTCCAAGACCGCGACGGGCGCCGGGCCCTGTCATGCACAGGGTAACGGGAGCATCAGTAGGTGAGTAGGCTCACCCACTCATAGTCAGCGATGTTGTCACCACCGTGCAAGAACGTGAGCTCGATGAGGAACGCCAAGCCGGCTACCTCCCCGCCGACCTCCGTGACCAGCCGGGCCGCCGCCCGTGCCGTTCCGCCCGTCGCCAGCACGTCGTCGACGATGAGGACGCGTTCGCCGGCGTGGATCGCGTCCTCGTGAACCTCGAGGATCTCCCGGCCGTACTCGAGGTCGTAGCTCACCGAGCGGGTCGGCCCCGGGAGCTTCCCGCTCTTGCGTAGCGGCACGAAGCCGGCGCCGAAGTGGTAGGCCACTGGTGCCGCGAGGATGAACCCGCGCGCCTCGATGCCCACAACCTTGTCGATGTTCCCGCGTCCGAACGCCATGACCATCGCGTCCACGACCGTCGAGAAGGCGACGTGGTTACCGAGCAGCGGAGTGACGTCTTTGAAAGCCACGCCGGGCCGCGGGAAGTCGGGAATCTCGCGAACAAGGGTGCTGAGTGTTTCCGTGTCGATCCTGAGAACCGGCCGGGCGCCGGCCGTAGGCCGGCGGGCAGGGCGGGTGGTCTTGTCGAGACTGCTCCCGCTCGTCACCGCCGCTTGCTCCTCGGTTTGCGGCCGGGACCACGAACGTAGCCGCGAGGCTCCAGTCCCGACCGCCCTGCCATCCGCTCGACTGACCCGGCCGCGGTGGGAGCCTCTTCATCGCTCCCGCCGCTCTGATCGCTGCCCGAGGGCGGAACCGCCGGTACCGGGACTGCTTGTGCGAACTGCTCGTCGGGGGTGGCGCGCCGCTCCGCCTTGCGCGCGAGGGCCATCATCTGGGGCTCGCGTTCCCGCCATATGGCGAGGAACGGGCCGGCGAGGAAGAGCGAGGAGTAGACGCCGCTGAGCATGCCGACGAGCAGCGCGACTGCCAGGTCCTCGAGAGTGGTCGCCCCGAGCACCCTCGAGCCGATGACGAGCAGGGCGAGGACCGGCAGCCCGGCCATGGCCGAGGTGTTGACCGAGCGCCAGAACACCTCGTTCATGGAGGTGTTGACCGCCTCCGAGTAGGTCCGTCGCCCCGCGGTGCCGAGTTTCCCGCTCGTCTCGTGGATCCGGTCGAAGACGACGACCGTGTCGTAGAGGGAGTACCCGAGGACGGTGAGGAAGGCGATGACGGTCTCCGGGCTGACTTTGAAGCCGAAGACCGAGTACACGCCCGACGTCAGGATGATGTCGTGGGCGAGCGCAAGCAGCGCGGCCACCGACATCTTGAACTCGAGCCGCACGCTGATGTAAGCGACGACGGCGATGAGAAAGACCACGAGGGCCTGAACCATCTTCTGCGAGATGCGGGCGCCCCAGGTCGGACCGACGAAGCTCACCTCGACGTTGGTCGCGTTCGCCGTCGAGCGCAGACTTTGGGCAACTGCCGTCTCCACCTCCGAACCGGGCGGGATCGCCGCCGTCTGCACGATCGCGCCCGTGACCTGTCCGCCCTCCTCGACGATCTGTGCCTGCACGTCACTGGCGCCGGCCTGCTCCGCCACGCTCTCGAGTTCCTCGTCTGTCACCGGTGCGGCGATACCGCTGACCGTGAACGACGATCCCCCGACGAACTCGATGGAGAGGTTGAGCTGACGGGTGACGAGGGAGGCGGCGGACACGAGGATGAGGATGCCCGAGATCACCCACCACACGTGGCGGCGGCCGACAAAGTCGAAATTCGGCGCCCTCATGGACAAGCCTCCGCGGCTAGTTCGAGCAACGATCCGCGTCCCCTTCGACCCCTCATCGCGAGGCTCCCGCGACCTGCGCTGGCGCCGACACCCGGGCACTGGGCCGCGTCAGGAGCCGGCTGCTGCCGAGGAGCTGGACGGCCGGTCGGGTGAAGACGTAGAGCACGACGAGGTCGATCACAGTCGCCAGCCCGAGTGTGAATGCGAATCCACGCACCGGCCCGACCGCGAGGAAGTAGAGGATGACCGCGGCCACGAACGTGACCGTGTTCGCGGTGAGGTTCGTGCGGAAGGACGGCTTGAAGGCTCTCACAACGGCCGTGCGCACGGTCTTGCCGAGCTCGAGTTCGTCTCGGATGCGCTCGAAGTAGAGGATGGACGAGTCGGCGGCGACTGCAACGGAAACGATCACACCCGCGATGCCCGCGAGCGTGAGTGTGAAGCCGGCCTCTCCGAGCAGGGTGATGAGACCCAGGGTCCATACCGCGAAAACGGCGAGACCAGCGATGCCCATCACGCCCAGCCAACGGTAGAAGAAGATGAGGTAGGCAGCGACGAGCGCGAGCCCGATGAGACCCGCGATGATGCCCGCCCGCAGCGCCGCCGCGCCGAGAGTGGGCGACACGTTGTACGCGGTGGACGGCTCGAGCGTGACCGGCAGCGCACCGGTCCTTAGCACGAGCGCAAGATCCTGGGCAGCCTCCTGCTCTCCTCCCACCGTGATCTGGGCATCCCCCCCGGCGATGCCGACCCCACATTGGACCTGGGGGTCCACTCCGGGCGCGCTCTCGACCACATCGTCGAGCACGATCGCGAAGCGGCCGCCACCGGGATCGCCCTGGTCTCGTTTGCAGGCGAGATCCGCCGTGATCTGGGCGAACTTGTCGGCGGCGTCGCCGTTCAACTGGAGCGACACCACAAAGTCGTTCGTGAGCTGCCCCTGCCCCGTGGTCTCGTTCACGGCACGCGCGTCCGCGATGCCCTGCCCGGTGAGTTCGGCCGGGCCGAGCCGGTATTTCAGGAGCGGGGCCGCGCCCTCGTCGGGCAGGACGCTCTCCGCCGCGTCGTCCGGAGTGCCACAGAGGATGGCTTCCTGGTCGTCTGGCACGGGCGCGTCGGGCTTGAGGTCGGCGGCGCAGTCCGGGCCCGCCTCGAGGTAGGCGGGGTCAGCCGGCGAGATGACCTCGAAGACGGGGCGGAAGGTGAGCTTGGCCGTGCGCCCGATGACCGACAGGGCCCGCTCGCGGTCCTCGAGGCCCGGGAGTTGTACGAGCACGTCGTCGCCTTGGCGGGCGATCTCCGGCTCGGCCACGCCCAGGCTGTCGACTCGGCTGCGGATGACCTCGATGGTTTCGTCGAGCACCTCGTCGTCCACCGGTTGGCCTGGTTGCGTCACGGGTGTGAGGATGACGCTGATCCCACCCTGCAGGTCGAGGCCGAGCCGAGGGCGGGCGCTCAGCCCGATCATCCAGACGAGTACGCCCCCCACGATGATGCCCACGGTGACGAGCGAGGCAAGGAGGCGACTCTTCTTCACGCTTCGTCCTCTGTCTGGCTTCGTTGCTCGTGTGCTCCGCCGCCCCTCAACCCAGCGGAATGCCGTTCGCAACCAGGCGGAATTCACAGCCGAGGCTCCTGGCGGCCCGGCGGCACATGATCATCCGATCGAGAAAAATCTCGAAGTACTCGAGCAGGGCACTGATCGACATGTCGAGTTCGAGTTCGAGCGTGATCGTCGCAGCCTGGGCGTGCACCCGCAGGAACGAGCGGGTCACGGCGTAGTTCACCCGGTCGTGGATATCGGCGGCGGTATCCGCCTTCTCCCGCACGCGGCTGCGGTGGACGTCGGATTTATCGGCAAGGATCACGGCGGCGGCGATCGGGCCCACGCTCATGCCGTACTGCTCCTCGTGGTTGCCAACCGCCGACATGACGATGCCGATGCGGTAGGGGTCGACGTCGAGGCGGCGAAGCGCGTCGTAAGCGATCCAGGCCGAGGACAAGCCGTGGTTGAGGCGGCTGGAGACGTTGCCGACGTCGTGGAGGTAGCCGGCGAGTGCCGCCAGCTCGCAGATCTCCTGCTCGGCGCCGAGGTGGCCGAGCACGTTGTAGGCGATGCGTCCCACCAGATTCGCGTGCCGGAAACCGTGCTCGGTGAAGCCCTGCACCGCCATGAACTGGTCGGCCAGCTTGATGAACGCGGTCACGATCGGGTCCTGCTGGACCCTGTCGAGCAGGGCGATGTGGGCGCCGGTGCGCCTTTCCGCCTCCGCACCGACCTGCTCGGCCTCCCGTACCGTTTCTCGTGCGTCGAGGCCTCGCAGGAGGGCCAGCTCGGGGGCCTCCCGTATGACCGTGGCAGGGTCTGGCGGGGTTGCCGGCGACGGTGGCGTCA
The DNA here is from genome assembly GCA_046263195.1 of Nitriliruptorales bacterium. Classification (GTDB taxonomy): domain Bacteria; phylum Actinomycetota; class Nitriliruptoria; order Nitriliruptorales; family JAHWKO01; genus JBHELG01. The sequence continues at coordinate 11,206 of JBHELG010000049.1, forward strand.
GCGCGCGCGGGGCGCCGACCGGCCCGGTCTCCTGCGGCTCGCCTTGGGCGGCTGTCACGCCTCGGCGGCCTCTCTGGAGGGCGGCTCGACCGGGACCACTCGCTTCGCGATGGCGCTGCGCTGAAAGCGCAGAATGAGGTCGTCGGTCACCTCGAGGTCGACGTACTCATCGGCAAGGGCATGGACACGGCCATGCAGGCCACCGATCGTGATGACGTCATCGCCCCGGGCCAGCGAGGCCAACATCTGTCGGGTTTCCTTCTGGCGCTTCTGCTGCGGCCGGATGAGCATGAAGTACATCAGGGCGATGAACAGTGCGAAGATGACGAGGCCTGAGGCGTCCATTGTCGACTTTCTCCCACCGGACCCGAGCGGCACCGGGCTTTTCTCGCCGCGACGGGCTGTCCCGGGACCGTCACGACAACGCCCGCCGGGCGGCGGGCGTGTGACCTCGCATTCTAGCACCGCTCGTGAGCCATGCCTGAGGCGTGGCCGCTCACCGGCAACGGTCAGGTCTCGAACAGGGTCGCTGGCGGCGGCAGGCCGAGATGCAGATGGCCAGCACCCGTGGCCGTACGTCCGCGGGGTGTGCGCTGGAGCAGACCCTGCTGAATGAGAAAGGGCTCGACGACATCGCAGATCGTGTCCGGCTCCTCCCCCACCGCGGTGGCGAGCGTCGTCAGGCCGACCGGACCGCCGTTGAAGCGCGCGACGATCACCTCCAGCACGCGTCGGTCGAGCCGGTCCAGGCCGAGCTCGTCGACGTCGAACACCTCGAGGGCGGTACGAGCGACCGCGGCGTCGATGACCCCGTCCGCCTCGACCTGGGCGTAGTCACGCACACGTCGCAGAAGCCGATTGGCTACCCGAGGAGTTCCCCGGGCGCGGCGAGCGATCTCCGTCGCCCCCGCTGCCTCTAGGGGGACGTCGAGAACCCGCGCAGAGCGCTCGACGATGCGCTCGAGTTCTTCGACCGTGTAGAACTCGAGGTGGGCGGCGAAGCCGAAACGCGCACGCAGCGGAGAGGTCATGAGTCCGGTTCGCGTCGTGGCTCCGACGAGCGTGAAGCGTGGCAGGTCGAGGCGAATGGAGCGGGCCCCGGGCCCCTTGCCGACCACGATGTCGATCTGAAAGTCCTCCATCGCCGGGTAGAGGATCTCTTCGACCTGGCGGGGCAGACGGTGGATCTCGTCGACGAACAGGACGTCCCCCGGCTCGAGGTTCGTGAGGATGGCAGCGAGGTCGCCGGCCCGCTCCAGGGCGGGGCCGGAGGTGGGGCGCAGCTGGGCACCGAGATGGGCGGCGACGATGCCGGCCAGGGAGGTCTTGCCGAGCCCCGGGGGACCACTGAGCAGCACATGGTCGGCCGGTTGGCCGCGTGCGACGGCACCCTGGAGGACGAGCCTGAGCTGCCGCTTCACTCGGCTCTGGCCCACGAAGTCTTCGAGACGGCGCGGCCGCAGGGACTCGTCGAGGCGCTCCTCTCCCGGCAGGACCCTGCTTGCGAGCACGTCCTCGCCGCTCATGGGAGGAGCGCCGTCGCGTCGCTCCTCCAGCGCGCCGCTCATCGGCCGCTCCGAAGCGCTGCGATTGCCCGAAGAGCACCGCGAAGCAGTTCGGGAACGTCCCCGCCCGCGCTCGCGTCGAGGTTGTCGAGCGCCCGCTGCGCCTCGGCGTTCGTGTAACCGAGTTCGAGCAGGGCGAGACGGACCTCGCCGAGGGTCGACTGGCCTTCGGCCTCGTCCACCTGTGGCAGGCTCCCGACCTTGTCGCGCAGTTCGAGGACGAGACGCTCAGCGAGCTTGCGTCCCACCCCGGGGATGAGCATGAGCGCCTCGAGGTCAGCGTCCACGAGTGCCCGGAGCAGACCCTCAGGTGAATGGGTCGAAAGCGCGGCGAGGCCGAGCTTTGGACCTACGCCGGTGGCTCCGATCAGCAATTCGAACAGGTCTCGTGCATCGGCGGTGGCAAACCCGTAGAGCGTCAGGGAGTCTTCCCGCACCTGCAGGGAGGTGTGCAACTCGACCTCTTCCATGACCGAGGGCAGGCGATGGGCCGCTCCGTTGGGCACGAAGAGGTGGTAACCGATGCCGTGGACGTCGACCACGACAACCGTCGCGTCCCGAGTATGGCGGCACGACGCGAGCCGTCCCCTCAGATGCGCGATCACGGCCGCTCACCCTGCTCGCACACGGACGGTGGGGAGGGCGGCGCCACGAGCCCGGCCAGCCGGGCCCGGGCGAGGTGGCAGAGAGCGACGGCGAGCGCGTCGGTGACGTCACGCGGGGTCGGCACGCTTCCCAATCCGAGTTGCGTGGCCACCATTCGGGCCACCGCCCCCTTGTCAGCGGCACCATGACCGGCGACGACGCTCTTCACCTCGTTCGGGCTGTAACTGACGACCGGCAGCCCGGCGCGCCCCGAAGCGAGCAGTACGACGCCGGCTGCCTGGCCCACGCCCATGGCCGTCCGCGTGTTTGCTGAGAAGAGCACCCGCTCGCAGGCCACGACGTCGGGACGGTGTCGGCTCATCACCTCGGCCACCTCGTCACAGAGGACCACGAGTCTGCATTCGAGTGGCAGGCCCCGCGGCGTGCGGACGACGTCGCTGGCGACAGCCACGGGCCGTCCTGGTGGTCCGTCGACAACCGCGATTCCGCACCGGGTTAGCCCAGGGTCCACCCCGAGCACGCGCAACTTCCCCACCCCGGTCCCGTCGCTCTCTGCTTTCCCGAATATGCCCGGCGCACCCGTCGAACACGTGTTCTGCTGGAGGGTAGCAGCTGCGTGGGCGGTATCCGTGAAATTCCGACCTCGCGACTGGGCTGTCCGGCCCGCCTCGTCACCGTGACACTCGGCCACACCACTGGTCGCAAATCCCACTCCTCTACCCCAGACTGGGACGATCCAGGCTCAGGAGGAGACCTGCGTGCAACAGACCCCCAGAGACGAATTGCCCTACACGCAGGCCGACGTGACGAGGGCCGCCCGGCGCCTACGTGCCATCTGCAAGGACCTGCCCGAGGTCAGCGAACGGCTCAGCCACGGCGCGATGACGTTCTTCGTGCGGGGTAAGCGCACGCTGTGCTACTTGACCGACGACCATCACGGGGATGGCCGGCTTGCACTCGTGTCCCCCGCGCCGCCAGGTGTGCAAGAGGAGTTGATCCGGTCAGACCCCGAGCGCTTCTTCCGTCCTCCCTACGTCGGCCACCGTGGCTGGATCGGGCTGCGCCTCGACATCGCCCCTGACTGGGACGAGGTCGCTGCCATCGTCGAGGAGGCCTACCGCTGTGTCGCACCCGCCACCTTGGTGCGTCAGCTGGACTCGGGCGGAGAGAACTAAGGTTCGTCGGGCCACACGAGGCGGAACCCTGCCGCCAGCGACGCAGCGGACAGGGCCAGGCTCCCTGCGGCCTCCCACCACACGACCGTGTCGCTCGTGCAACCAGAACGGACCACGTCGGAACCGGCGGGATGGCAGCAGGGGGGTGCGACCGCGCAGCGACATCAAGGCCAGGAAGGCTGGCAGCAGGTAGATGGCCGCGATCGGCACCGGACGGAGCCAGCGAAAGGTTCGTCTTCGGGCCGCTCGGACTCTGACTACTCCTCCGCGAGTTGCTCGATGAGGTCGTCAGGGATCTCGACGTTCGAGTAGAACTCCTGCACGTCGGCGTGCTCGTCGAGAGCGTCGAGGAGTCGCATGACCCGTCGGGCCATGTCCCGGTCAGTGACGGGAATCGTCGAGGAGGGGACCATCGTCGAACCCGCCTCGCGCACGACCAGCCCCTTCGCCTCGAACGCCCGCCGCAGTGCTCGGACCTGAGAGGGGTCACACCAGGCGACGAACTCCTCCTCCTGCTCTTCGACGTCCTCGAGCCCCGAGTCCAGCCCGGCCATGAGCAGCGCGTCCTCGCTCACGCCGTCCCGGGTCACGAGGACCTGGCCGCGACGATCGAACAGATAGGAGACCGAGCCGGGGTCGGCGAGGCTGCCGCCCTGGCGGGTGAAGATGGAACGGACGTCGGCGGCCGTGCGGTTGCGGTTGTCGGTGAAGCATTCGACGAGCACCGCGACGCCGCCCGGCGCATATCCCTCGTAGGTGACGGCGTCGTAGGCGCCCTCCATGGCACCCGAACCACGCTTGACCGCGCGCTCGATCGTGTCTTTGGGCACCGAGTTGTCTCGGGCCCGTTGTATGGCGTCGGCCAGGGTCGGGTTCGCTTCGGGGTCGCCGCCGCCTTCACGCGCCGCGATTTCGATGGCGCGGATCAGTCGCGCAAACAGCTGGCCGCGTCGTGCGTCGGCAGCGCCCTTCCTGCGCTTGATGGTTGACCACTTGCTGTGGCCGGACATGGCCCCTCCAGCCGTGCTGCACATCACAAAAGGTTACCGTCACACCCCTTTGTCCGAGGGTTCGAAGAACCCCCCGTGGTGCTCGCCTAGCTCGGCGCGTCGCTGGCCCGAGGCGTCCTCCAGGCTCGCACTCGAGCCACGAAGAGCTCGTGAAGCCGACGGTCGCGGGTGAGTTCGGGGTGGAAAGCGGCAGCGAGGACGTCGCCTTGTGCGACGAGCACCGGGCGACCTTCGACCTCGGCGAGTACCTCGACGTCCTCACCCACCCGGTCGATCCATGGAGCGCGGATGAACACGGCACGCACCGGTCCCCCTTCCAGGCCGTCCACCTCGAGATCGGCTTCGAAGGAGTCGATCTGCCGACCGAAGGCGTTACGCCGCGTGGTGAGGTCGAGCCCTCCGAGCAGCGGCTGGGGGTGGGCCTGGGACAGGTCGCGCGAGAGAAGGATGAGGCCCGCGCAGGTCCCGAAGGCGGGTGTGCCGGAGGTTATGAGCTCCCGAAGCGGTTCGAGCAAGCCCGAGACCTCCAGGAGCCGTCCGATCGTGGTCGACTCTCCCCCCGGAATGACGATGCCTTCGAGCCCCTCGAGGTCACGGGGGCGGCGTACCCGCGTCGGTCGGGCTCCGGCTTCGCGCAGGGCATGCAGGTGCTCGACGACGTCACCCTGGAGTGCGAGTACGCCGACGCGGGGTGCGTCGTCCGGGAGCTCGGACTCGGTGTCGGCGGGACCGGCGAGCCGTTCCCCCGGCACCCATTCCCTCGCTCGGCTCACCAGCCCCGGCCGGCGAGGCGCTCCTCAGCGGGCATCGTCATGAGGTCGAGACCACTCATGGCCTCCCCGAGGCCTCTGGACACCTTTGCCACGACCTCGGGGTCGTCGAAGTGCGTCGTCGCCTCGACGATGGCCCGCGCGCGCCGCTCGGGATCGGCGGACTTGAAGATTCCGGAGCCGACGAAGACCCCGTCGGCACCGAGCTGCATGACGAGGGAGGCGTCGGTCGGAGTGGCGATACCGCCGGCGGTGAAGAGAACGACCGGGAGGCGACCGAGCTCGGCGACCTCTCTGACGAGGAGCTCGGGGGCCTGCAACTGCTTCGCCGCCGCATACAGTTCCTCGCCACGCAGCCCGGTGAGCCGGCGTACCTCGCTCGTGATGGCCCGGATGTGACGGACCGCCTCGACGATGTTGCCGGTACCGGCCTCTCCCTTCGAGCGGATCATGGCGGCGCCCTCCGCTGTGCGGCGCAGTGCTTCGCCGAGATTCGTGGCCCCGCACACGAAGGGAACGTCGAAGGCCCACTTGTCGATGTGGTGTTCCTCGTCGGCCGGTGTGAGCACCTCCGACTCGTCGATGTAGTCGACGCCGAGGGCTTGGAGCACCTGAGCCTCGGCGAAGTGGCCGATCCGGACCTTCGCCATGACTGGGATGGAGACGGCCTCCTCGATGGCCGCGATGACTTCCGGCTCGGACATGCGAGCGACGCCGCCGTGAGCTCGTATGTCAGCGGGGACGCGCTCGAGCGCCATGACCGCGACCGCGCCTGCTTGCTCGGCGACCCGGGCCTGCTCGGGGGTGACGACATCCATGATGACGCCACCCTTGAGCATGTCAGCGAGGCCACGCTTCACACGGGCCGTACCGGTAGTGGGGGTGACGGATGCGGGCGTCACAGGCGTTGAAGACATTGGGCGTTCCAGTTCGAACCGCAGGTGGTGTAAGGGTACCGGTGGGCCGAGCCTCCGGCTAAGGCCACAAGCTACGAAGGAGCCTTGGGCACCGCCGACTCCGGGGCGAGGAGCAACCACGTGGGCCCCGGCTTGAGAGGAAGTGGGGTGCCGTCCGGGCGGGTGATGGCAAAGTGGTGATCTGGCGCCGGCTTTGACCAGCTCGCTACGTAACGCTGCCCGTCGCGGAGTACGAGCGCGTGTCCCGAACCCACGACCTCCGTAGAGATCAACTTGTTGCCCGCCGGGTCGCAGCACCCGGCTGGGCGCACCTGCATGGCGAGCACGACCACATTCGCGACACCTCCCGCCTCCCGGTCCGTCTCGGGGCCGTGGCCAGCGCGCAGACGCCGGTAGAGACCATCGGCCTCGTAGCGGAAGAACGCACGCGATGCGGGTGACATCTCCACGACGAGTGCGTGCCCAGGTGGTTGCGCGCACGGGGGCGGACAGGCGACCGCGTTCGGAGGGGGTAGCGGGTCGAAGGTCCAGTCGATGGGCTTCGCAGCCGGAAGCGCTCCGGTAGCCGCGGCAAAGAGGTCCCTGCCGTCCGCGAAGACGTTGTGCGGGGGGCGCCGACCTGGATCCCGCCGCAGGATGCGACCGTCCTCCTCGCGCACCGCCATACCGGCATCCTGTAGCAGCCGGATGACGTCGGGACGGGCCCCGGAGATGAAGAAGATCGGCTCGAAGGCGGGGAGGATCGCGGCGTCCTCAGGGCGGGCTGAGCGGATTGGTCCCACCCGCACGGGGACGGTGCTATGGAAGAGTGCGAGAAAGCGTGTGATGCCACCCTCGACGACCTCCTCGAACACGAGGTCGGCTGCTTCGAGCCCCGCCTGCGGTCCCGCAGCCTCGAGGTTGTCGATCTTCGTGGCCACCACGGGTCGACCGGTCGCGGTGACATCCGCGAGGGGTACCCCGGTCAGGGGTGCAAGAGGTGGCTGCTCGACTTCTGGTTGGTCGGGTGGCGTCGAGCCGCGGCCGCACGCAGTCATGAGAAGGAGCAGGATGATGGCGAGGTGAACGCGGGGGTTGCGCGCGACCATTGGCTCTCCTGGCTGCCTGCGGATGATCCGTCCCGCCTCGTCACGGTCTCGGCGCGGTCTCCCGCGTCGACGCGACCACGTCCGCGTAGACGCGGCGGATGAGTCCAGCGATCACGTTCCAGTCGTACTGGCTGGCCGACTCCCGGCCCTGCCCGCCCATGGCCCGCCTGAGCTCGGGGTTGGCGAGGAGGGTGTCGAGAGCGTCCGCGAGGGCCCGAGTGTCCTTCGCTGGAACGAGTCGGCCGTGGACGCCATCGCGCACGAGGGAGCCGTAGCCGGGCAGGGCGGTAGCGACCACGGGGAGGCCCGCCGCCATCGCTTCGAGGAGCACGATTCCGAACGACTCCCCGCCACGTGAGGGTGCCACGAATACGTCCGCGGAGGCGAGGATCCGCGGTAGGTCCTCGTCAGGGACCCGACCGAGGAACTTCACCGCTGGCTGCAGGCGCGATGGTAGGAGCGCCTGGCAGCGGTCGCGCTCGGGACCGTCTCCGACGACGAGCAGACGCACATCAGGTCTGCGGCTCTTGAGCTGAACGAAGGCGTGGAGGAGTTCTTCCACGCCCTTGCGCCGCTCGAGCCTGCCGACGAACAGCAGCGTCGGTCGCTCGTCGGGGGTGAGATCGCCCAGAGACGAGGCTGACGAGAAGCGTGCTACATCGACCCCGTTGGGTACCTCTCGGAACGAGCCGGCTGGCAGGCCGAGGACCCGAGCGTGATAGGAGACCGCCGCCCGGCTGACGGCCAGGCGAGCCGCGAGGCGACCGGCAGCCCTGCGGACGAGTGGGCTCACCGTCCGGTAAGCGAGCTCGCGCTCGGAGGAGGAGTGGAACGTGCCGACCATCGGGGTTGGCCCCCATAACGCCACTCCGAGCGACAGCACCGGTACTCCCGGCTCGTGGACATGGACGACTTCGGGCTGGAAGCTTTCCAGCTGCGTGAGCGCCCGACGGACTGCAAGGGGTGAGAGCACGACGGGGGCCAAGGAGCCGTTGAAGGGCACCTCGACTGAGGCTCCCACGATCGCGAGTCCATCCCGTCCCCCCTCGCGGGGGGCGGGGGGGTGGGATGCACGACGTCGACGGAAAGAAGGAGATGACGGGCGAGTCCCGGGAGCCACCACGAGAACTTCGTCTCCCAGAGCGCGCAGCCGCTCGGAGAGGTTGTGAACGTGCGACTGTACGCCTCCCGGGATGCTGAGGTCGTAAGGGCAGATCTGCGCGATCCTCATGGCGAGGACGGGGGCTGCGATGACTTCGCCTGTTCGTCGCCCGGGGGCGCGGGGGTGTCCCCCGCCCTGTCCGGGGGCGCGGGGGTGTCCTCCGCCCTGTCCTGCAGTGCCGGATGATCCGGCTCACGATCGGCCAGCCAGTGCGGGACGATCACGTGCCACTGGTGAGGGGCTTCGCCGATCAGCCGCTCGAGCGCCAGGGCGACCTGCTGCGTGCCAGCTTCGACGTCGAGCCCAGAGATGTCGAGGGGTTCGTGGACCACTGCTCGCCAACCGTGTGGCGTGGTGAAGAAGGCGCCAGGGACAATCGGACGGCCAGTGCGACGGGCGAGGGCGGCCGGCCCGGGGGGTAGCCGACATGGCTCGCCGAAGAAGTCGACCACGGGCCCGTTTCCCGTGAGGTCGCGGTCGGCAAGGAGCGTGGCGATGCCCCCTGAGTGCACCACCTGCTCGAGCCTGTCCACGCTGCTGCCGCCCTCCTCGAGGGGGATGACGTCCATCCCAAGCTCGCGGCGTAGGCGCACGAAGCGCTCGAACAACGCCCGGGGCTCGACGACCTCGGCGACGACACTGAGGTGCCAGTCACGAGACTCGGCGAAGAAGCCCCCCATGTCCCACGAGCCAAGGTGTCCTGTGGCGAGCACGATCCCTTCCCCGTCTGCAAGCAGGTCCTCGATGATCTCGAGGCCGACCTGTTCGGTACGGGCCATGACGTCTTCGACGGAGAAGGTGTGGGCTCGGAAGGCGTCGAGCCAGTAGCGGGAGTACGAGGCGAAGACGGCTTGCACAAGCCTCTCGAGCTCTTCCGGGGGCGGGTCGCCGGCCACGCGGCGGAAGTTGGCGCGGACCTGATCGCGACGACGATCGGAAACCAGGTGATAGGACAGGTAGCCCAGCGGCCCGGGCAGGCGCCAGGCCACGGCGTCCGGTAGGGCGGCAGCAAGCCCCCAGGCGGCCCGGTACGACAGGTAGGTGGCCCGCTGCCGCAAGCTCAACGACCGCTCCTGGCCCTCGCCATGCGGCTCATGCGCCCTCGCCCCCGAGGGGAAGCCGGTGAAATTTTCGCACGACGTGAACGATTCGCTGCACGACCGTGACCGACCCGCCTATGGCAAGCAGCCAGAGAACGGGGGCCAGCAGCCAGCGGTGGAAGAGGAGTCCGATGATGAGGGCGATCGCTCGTTCGGCCCGCTCGAGCAGGCCGATGGCGCACATGACGCCGAGAGACTCCGCCTTTGCGCGCACGTAACTCGTGACTTGAGCCGCAACGAGGGCGATCGCACCGGCAGCGAACAGTACGGGGTCGTCGCGCACGGCCCACGCGACCGCCGACAGGATGAGGCCATCAGCGACGCGGTCGGCGACCGAGTCGTAGAAGCTGCCAGCCAAGCTGGTGATGCCCCGGGCCCGCGCCACCGGCCCATCGAGTGCATCGGCCAAGGACCCGGCAATGAGCACGAGGCCGGCGGCGGTGAAGTGTTCCCTCGCCAGGAGCGCCGCGGCGACCCCCGTCAGGAAGATGCCGGCGGCCGTCATCCAATTGGCAGTTACGCCCGACCGCGCGAGCACCGCGCCGACCGGGTCCAAAAGGCGACGGACGAGATTGCGCGCCCGCGAGTCGATCGCCATGGCCTCTGCCAGACTTCGTCACGGCGTGCCTGCCGCGATTCGGAAGTGACCGCCCCGACGGTAGCGGAAGGAAGCAGCAGATGCGGCGGGAGCCGAGCCGGCTCACCCGGCCCGCCATCCACCCCCAACCTTCCCGGGAACGGCACTAGCATGCGCCACCAGTCGTATGAAGCTACCCGGTGGCCCGGTCGAGAAGGGGTTGGCAGCCATCGGGGCACCGTGACGGAGGTGGTTGCGTGTCGAAGGACCTCAGCGTCCCCGCTGGCAAGCTGCGGAACGTGCTCCTGCTCGGCCATACGGCGACGGGCAAGACAACGCTCGCCGAGGCCATGTTGGTCGCCGCCGGTGTGATCAGCCGCCGAGGCGGCACGGCTCAGGGGACCGCGACGCTCGATTTCGAACCCGAAGAGCAGGAGCGTCACCACTCGCTCAGCCTCGCTGTTGCGGCAATCCCCTGGAAAGGCCACAAGGTCAATCTGCTCGACGCTCCTGGGGGCGCGGAGGCCATCGCCGATGCTTACCCTGCGCTGCGGGCGGCCGATGTCGCGGTGTTCGTCGTCGATGCCACTACCGGGGTGCAGCCGCAACACGAGGAGCTGTGGGCGGCCTGCGAACGGGTCGGGCTACCTCGGGTCCTGTTCCTGAACAAGCTCGACAAGGAGAACGCCGCCTTCCAGCGCAACATCGACGAGCTGCGCGAGCTCTACGGCAAGCAACTCGCTCCCGTACAAATGCCCATTGGCGTCGAGCAGGAGTTCACCGGTGTCATCGACCTTCTGAACTTCACGGCGGTCAAGGTCTCCGACTCCATGCGCGTCGAGGAGCCCGTACCCGAAGAGCGTCGGGAGCAGGCGGAGCGCAACCGTGAGGTCCTCGTCGAGGCCATCGTCGAGAACGATGACGAGCTGCTCGAGCGGTACCTCGAAGGCGAAGTACCCGACGCCAAGGAACTGGCAAGTGTCTTCGCCAGGGGGATCGCGAACGCGAGCTTCTTTCCCGTCCTCTGCGGCTCGTCGGACAAGGGTGTGGGCGTGCAGCTGTTGCTCGACTTCATCGTCGAGGAATGCCCGTCGCCCCTCGACCTGGCCGCGGCACGGGGCGCGAGTCTCGACGGCCCCACGACCCTGACCGTGACGAAGACGTTCTCGGATCCCTACGTCGGACGAATCAGCGTGCTCCGCGTCCTGTCGGGCAGCCTCTCCGCGGACGACGTGCTGACCGACGCCCGTACCGGCAAGGATCAGCGCCTCCATCAGCTTTTCTCGTTGCAAGGCAAGGAGCAGCTTGCGGTCAACTCGGCACCAGCCGGAGACATCGTCGCGGTCAGCAAGCTCGACGTGCTGACGGGAGACCTGCTCCACCCGAAAGGGGCGATCGTTCCCGAGCTCGAGCCCATCGAACCTCCCGAGCCCTTCTACCGTGTCGCACTCGAGCCGGCCACGGCAGGTGACGAGGACAAGCTCTCGACCGGACTCGCACGCGTGGCGGAAGAGGACCCGAGCGTGCGCATCGAACGTGATCCGGTCAGCGGGCAGATCGTCCTGCGCGCGTACGGGCCCACCCACGTCGATGTGACCCTGCGTCGGTTGCAGCGCAAGTTCGGTGTGGCGGTCAACCATTCCCCGCCGCGCATCGCCTACCGCGAGACGCTCAAAGGCAAGGCCCAGGGCCTTGGCCGTCACGTGAAGCAGAGTGGCGGCCACGGGCAGTACGGCATCGCGCACATCGAGGCCGAGCCGCTGCCACGCGGCGAGGGTTTCGTGTTCGAGAATGCGATCACCGGGGGGGTCATCCCGAGTCAGTACATTCCGTCCGTGGAGAAAGGGGTGCTCGACGCGATGACGAAGGGGGTGCTCGCCGGGTACCCCGTCGTGGACGTCAAGGTGCGCCTCTTCGACGGCAAGTACCACTCGGTGGACTCGAGCGACATGGCCTTCCAGATGGCGGGGATCCTCGGCTTCAAGGACGCGGCCAACAAGGCCGGCCTGAAGCTGCTCGAGCCGATCCTCGAGGTCGACGTCTCCGTCCCCGAAGAGCTCACCGGCGACGTCATGGGCGACCTTTCGTCGCGCCGCGGCCGTATCCAGGGCACGGACCCGGCCGGATCGGGGCGGACCATGATCCACGCCCTCGCCCCCGAAGCGGAAATGCTCACCTACCCGGCGGAGCTTCGCGCCCTCACGAGCGGGCGCGGAAGCGTCGCAATGCGCTATCACCATCACGAGGAGGTTCCCGACCACGTCACCCAGAAGGTGGTCACGCAGGCCCGGGAAAGCGCCTCATGACGGACAGATGACAAGGGGGCACTGAATGCACGCAAGAGTCGGCATGTACGCCGGCGCCGCCGACGACCTCGACGTCGCCGCTCAGAACTTCGAGCGGGACTCGGATGCGGTCGCGGCACTCGATGGCTTCGAGGGGGCGTTCCTGCTGATCGATCACGCCAACGGGCGAGCGATGACGATCACCTTGTGGTCGAACGAGGACGCCGTCGCAGCCAGCGCTGAGCGGGCCGACCAGATACGAGCCCAGGCAACGGGTCCCGCAGGCGTTGCGATCGAGAGCGTCGAGGTCTACGAGGTCGCCGTACAACTCGGCCCGCGCTGAAACCGCGCGCCGTCATCCTCGAGGACGATCCTCATCCAGCTCGGCGAAGCCCGGCGCAAGCTCGTCGTACATCTCGTCGAGCGCACGCGGCAGGATTCGGGTGGCGCCGACCACGGACACGAAATTCGTGTCGCCGACCCACCTCGGCACCGCATGGAGATGAAGATGGTCGCTGATCCCCGCGCCCGCGGCCCCGCCGAGGTTCATGCCGAGGTTGATGCCGTCCGCGCCGAGCCGTTCAGTCAGCACGACGGCCGCTCGCCGGCCGAGCCGCCACAATTCGCCGGCGGTGGCCTCGTCGAGCTCGCCGAGCCGTGGGAGGTGCGCGAACGGCACGACCATGACGTGCCCGGGGTTGTAGGGGTACGCGTTGAAGATGACAAAGCAGTGCTCGCCCCGGAACAGGATGAGGTTCTCACGGTCGTACTCTCGACCTCGAGCCGGCAGGACGCAGAACGGGCAGCCTTCGATCCGACCGCCCCCGGCGATGTAACCCGAGCGCCACGGCGCCCACAGACGTTGCAGGCCGTCCAGCGGCGGGGGTTGGTCAGCGCTCGCGGTACGCATGTTCTGGGTCCGGACGGGCTCTGCCCCCGGGTCCCCCTCCGGCGGGCCCGGAGGGTCGTCGCTGGGACCTGCCGTCACGCCGCCACGTCGTTCAGGGTTCGCCGTGCCTCCGCCTCGCCGACGAGGCCAGCCGCGAACTCCTCGACCGGTACGCCCTTGCGCTGCTCTCCCTGATAGGGCCGGATCGACACGGTGCGCGCTTCGACCTCCTGGCCTCCCACCACCGCCTGATACGGCACCTTCGCGACCTGCCCCTTGCGGATCTTCGCCCCTAGCGTGTCGTCGGAAGCATCGACCTCCACCCGCAGTCCCGCCTTCCGCAGCTCGGCTGCGACCTCGTCGGCGTAGGGCTGGAAGTCCGCCGCCACGGGCACGATATTGACCTGCACGGGTGCAAGCCACAGGGGGAACGCCCCGCCGAACGACTCGAGCATGACCGCGAAGAAGCGCTCGATCGAACCGAACAGCGCCCGGTGGATCATGTACGGGCGATGCGGCGAACCGTCCTCGGCGATGTAGGTGACGTCGAAGCGCTCGGGATTGTTGAAGTCGACCTGGATCGTGCTCAGCTGCCACTCGCGCCCGATGGCGTCGCGCGCATGCATGTCGATCTTCGGGCCGTAGAAGGCGCCCTCTCCCTGGTCGATCTGATAGCTGAGGCCGGCGCGCTGCACGGCTTCCGCGAGCGCCTTGGTGGCCAGCTCCCAGTCCTCGTCGCTACCGATCGCCTTGTGTGGTTGCGTGGAGATGGCGACGCGCGAGGGCCTTCCGAACCCGAAGTCGCGGTAGAGGTCGAGGGTGAAGCCGATCACCGCGACGACCTCGTCCACGAGCTGATCGGGGCGGCAGAAGATGTGCGAATCGTCCTGGGTGAAGCCACGCGCCCGCAGCATGGCGCTGACGACCCCGGACTTCTCGTAGCGGTACACGGTGCCGAGCTCGAACAGCCGCAGCGGCAGCTCCCGATACGAGCGCGTCTTCGACTGGTAGGCGAGGATGTGGAAGGGGCAGTTCATCGGCTTGACGAAGTACTCCGCGTTGTCGGCCGCCATCGCGGGGAACATCAGCTCGCGGTAGTAGTCGAGGTGTCCGGAGGTCTCCCACAGCACGCCTCGGGCGACGTGGGGGGTGTAGACCGGCTGGTAGCCGCGGGCCAGATGCTCTTCGCGAGCCCAGTCCTCCATGAGCTTGCGCACCATCGCGCCCTTCGGCAGCCAGATCACGATGCCGGGGCCGAGCTCTTCCGCGAAGTGGACGAGTTCGAGTTCGCGGCCCAGCCGGCGGTGGTCGCGCTTGCGGGCCTCCTCGAGCATGCGCAGATGCTGGTCGAGCGCTATACGGGACTCCCAGGCGGTGCCGTAGATGCGCTGCAGCATCGGCCGTGACTCGTCGCCGCGCCAGTACGCCCCGGCGGTTCGGAGCAGCCTGAACGCGGGCACCCAGTCGCTCGACGGAATGTGAGGGCCGCGGCAAAGGTCCACCCAGCGTTCCTGTGCCTCGCCGTCCGCCTCCACGACGTTGCGGTAGACGATGAAGGTCGGGCTGTCCTGTCCGTGGCCCTGCGCCACCTCGGAGGCGTCGACGTTCTCGATGATCTCCCGCTTGTAAGGCTGGTCCGCGAACAGGCGGAGAGCGGCGTCACGGGACAGCTCGTCGCGGCGGAAGCGCTGCCGCTCCGCAATGAGCTCGCACATCCGCTTCTCGATACGCTCGAGGTCTTCCGGGGTGAAGGGCTCGTCGACGTCGAAGTCGTAGTAGAAGCCGTCCTCAATGGGTGGGCCGATCGCGAACTTCGCGTCCGGGTAGAGGTCGGTCACCGCCTGGGCCATGAGGTGGGCCACGGAGTGGCGGAGGATCGCGCGACCTTCATCGCTGTCGGCTCGGATCGCCTCCACCTCCGCCCCATCGGGCACGACGCGATCGAGGTCCCACGTCTCCCCGTCGACTCGTGCGGCGACGATCTGCCCCTGCCAGCGATCGAGCACACGCAGGGCCTCGCGCGCTGTAGCCCCGGACCGCAAGGTGGCGTGTTTCTCGCCGGCTCGAACGGCAACGGTGTCGTTGGTCACAGAAGCTCCTCCATCCTCCAAGGGTAGCCAGCCCGCGGCACGTACCAGCGTGGATCGGGACTGCCCCGAAATCCTGCGGCTTTACCTACCTGATTCGGGGTATTCAGCCGCTTTCGGAACTTCCTATCTTGTCCGCCGACGACCCTCGGGCCGCCTGTCAGCCGATGCGCTGAGGGCGCCGATTCGCCGGATTCAGCCATACCCCTAGGAACAGAGGATCGCCCCCGGGGGAGCCGATGAAGGTCATCCCGCCGCTGACCGGCCACGAACTGCTGCTGGTCGTCTTCCAGTTCGCGCTCCTGCTGCTCGTCGCTCGGGCGCTTGGAGGGTTCCTGGCCCACCGCTTCCAGATGCCGTCGGTGGTCGGCGAGCTGCTGGCCGGCTTCGTGCTCGGCCACTCGCTGTTCGGCAACCTCTTCCCCCGCGCCTTCAATGCCGTCTTCCCGCAGTCGACAACGCAGTTCCACCTCATCGAGGTGATCTCGTGGACCGGCGTCATCATGCTGCTCATCCTCATCGGCCTCGAGACCGACACCGAGCTCATCGTCCGCAAAGGCGCCGGATCCGCCTACATCTCGCTCGGTGGCATCATCGTGCCCTTCGCGAGCGGGTTCGCCCTGGCGTACGTCCTGCCGAACGAGTTTCTCGCCCAGCCCGGCAAGCGCTTCATCTTCGCGCTCTTCATCGGCACGGCCATGAGCATCTCGGCGGTCGCGATCATCGCGAAGATGTTCATCGAGATGGGCGTGATGCGCCGTGACCTCGGTCAGATCACGCTCGCGGCCGGCATGATCGACGACACCGCGGGATGGATCCTCCTGTCGGTCGTCACGGGGATGGCCGCCAGCGGCCAGGCGAACCTGAAGTCCGCCGGGACGGCCGTCCTCTACGTGTTCCTCGTGCTCGTGTTCGCCTTCACGCTGGGCAGGAGGATCTTCCGCTGGGTCATGCGCTTCCTCCACACCCACTTCGGCACGGACACCATGATGCTCACCGGCCTCATGGTGCTCGCCCTGCTGTTCGGTTCCCTCACCCACCTGCTGCATCTCGAAGCCGTGCTCGGCGCGTTCATCGCCGGGA
>JBHELG010000050.1:0-60476 GCA_046263195.1 Nitriliruptorales bacterium
GATCATCGGCGGTGGTGCGGAAACGTCGACCGATCCAGATGAGTCGTCCCTCTTGATCGGCCAAACTCGCCTGGTGCGCAGCGCGACACGCGACATCGATGCCCAGACGTAACTGCACAAACCCTCCTTCCTTTCGACGACTACCCACTGGCCAGCGTGGACGTCACCGCGGTGGGGAGGGTCGTTCCGGACATTCACTAATAGGGATCCGAGCCCAGCTCACGCTGACTCGGTCACCGGGTTCCCAACAGGACGCACCGCCTCCCCGGCGGTGACCCCACCCACCCCGTGATCAACAGGCAAGGAGTCGCGTCGCGCTCCGGTCGGTCAAGCAACGGCGGCGGGTGGGCGCCGGTCCCTCTGATCCTCGTCTCGTCGGCCGCCTGATCCACGGATTCGGAGGGCTCACTGAGTTTGAATGTCGGTGACCACCGCGATCGGTGCGGGCGCCTCGCCGATGACGAAGTCGTCGGCGTTGACGACGTCCATCCAGCCTCGGTCGGCGCGGAGATCATCGAGGTCGAGGACCCGTTCGGCCTCGACCACCGCACGCCGCAGGCAGGCGAGCGCGTCCTGACCGCGGCTGGTTGGGGTGACGGTGGTGGCCAGACAGTATTTGCTCGCGTAGTCGATAACGGCGCAGATCCGCCAGATCCCGCCGCGGGCGGTCTCGAACTCGCTGAAGTCCATCTGCCAGACCCGGTTCCGCTGCCTTGGCGGGTCACGGAACACCCGCTTACGAAGCCGCGACCACGACCTGCGGTCGGCGCGGAACCCGGACGGCAGCAGCAGCCCGCGGCGACGCAGCGCCCGTTCCACGGTCGACGTCGACACCTCATAGCCGTCGGCACGCATCATCGCGGCGATCTTGCGGTGCCCCCACGCCGGCCAGTCCGCCGCGTACTTGGCTGCGATCGCCTCGACCGCGTCGGTCTTCGGCGCCGGCCACGGGCCTTTGGCCGGGGCACCGGCACGGTGCCGGGCAAGCCGACGCCAGTACGTCCGTTCCGGGATCCCGGCCAGTAGTGCGAACCTCGACACCGACACTCGACGTGTCGCTCTCAGGGCCTCGAGGTGGGCGAAGGGACGGAGTCGGTGTACTCCGAGCCCTTCTGCCAGATCCGCAACTGCACCGTCGCCTCCGCCAGGGCGAGCTTCAGCTGCTCGCACTCGGTGCGCAACCGCCGCTCGGTCTGCGACTGCCCACCATCTGGGCCCGGCAACGAACGGTCCATCCCAGCCCTGCCCGCATCCACAAACCGGTCCCGCCAGTTCCCCACCGTCGCCGAGGTCACCCCATGCCGGCGTGCTGCCTCGGCCAGCGACAGCTCGCCCCTCAACACAGCGAGGACCACCTGGATCTGCTCGTCCACCTGCACCTGCCGGGACGGTTTGCGCTGTCTGCTCACCCTGGCACCCTCCGTGACCCCTCAATCGCGGACCCTGCCAGAAAGTTTGACGCACACCATCTGGGTTAAGCCGAGGGACCATGGTGGGAGATCAACGACTTGACCTCGCGGCGTGACCACGCGCCCGCCGATTCATTCTCCACCGGTTTTCAAAGCTCGCCTCAGAGGCAGCGTGATAGAGGCCGCAATGTCCAAGGGACTGGCTACGGTTCATGGGCGAGCTGCCCGCTCGATGGCGGCTACACGAGCGAAGTTCAGAGCCTCCCGCAACGTCGCATCAGCGTGCTCGCCGTGGTCGCAGCTGCGAACGTGAAGCGGTCATCTCGACGAGCGAACCCGGCGAGATCAACGTTCCGCTCTTAAAACTGACCGAGGCCCTTATGCCAGTACGCGTTCCAGCGGTCGATCGAAGTGGCGGTGCGCCGCGATGGCATCGGCAAAGGACGCCGCGAACGATTCGAGGAGTTCCGCGTTGTCGTCACCGACGGTCACGACTCCCGCCTCGGCGATGACGCCGTCGGAGCTTCGCGCCAACCTGGCACCCGGGAGCTGGAGCTGGGAGAGCAGTTCTACCCCGGCTCCGATCGCCCCGATCGGTTTGGCATGCTTATACGCCTCCACCAGGTAGTTCGCGGCCGCCCCGTGAGCCATGATTGTCTCAACGCTCTCTTTGCCGCCCGCCGCCAACACCGCGTCATAGAGCACCGACGACATGGTGGCGACATGGCGGTCAACCTGAACCTCACCGTCAGTGGAGCGCAACGACCCGTCGTGGGGGGCGACGACCTCGCAGGTCACCCCCCGGTCGCGCAGAGCAGCACAGACCGTCTCCAGCGATCGATGGTCGACGCCGTCAGCGGCCAGGATCGCCACCTTGCGCGTCGCCGGGCTGCGCGGCTGGTTGTCCTGGCTGAGCGCGGGCGAGCTGCGGCCGTGGTTGGGACGTCCTGGCTCGGGTGGCTCAACGCCGATCCCCTCGGCGACCGCCGCGGCGAGCTCGTGATCGACTTCTTTGAGGTGTCCGACCATGCGCTCGCGGATGTGGTGGTGGGAGACCTTGCCGAGCTCAAAGTGGAAGGCGCTGATGATGTGCTGCCTTTCCCAGTCGGACATCGAGTTCCAGAACAGGGTGGCCTGGCTGTAGTGATCCTCGAAGCTCTTGCTGCGCCGGCGCACCTTTTGCCCGTCGACGCGCTCCGTGTAGTGGCGGAACGCCCCTTCTTCGGGCGATGCCACGCGTGGGTAGTTGTCCGACAATGAGTTCGGGGAGAAGTTCGTGCGCGACTGGTTGATCCGATGTTGGCCATAGCCGTCGCGCTGGTCGTGATGCACCGCCGCTATCGGTCGGTTCACCGGCAGCTGCGCGAAGTTCGGCCCCCCGAGGCGGATCAGCTGGGTGTCGAGATAAGAGAACAGGCGGGCTTGCAGCAACGGGTCGTTGGTGAAGTCGATACCTGGGACGATGTTGGCGACGTGCATTGCGACCTGCTCGGTCTCGGCGAAGAAGTCGTCCACGTTGCGGTCCAGAACCATTCTGCCGATGGGGCGCAGCGGCACCTGTTCCTCGGGGATGATCTTGGTGGGGTCGAGCAGGTCGAAGTCGAACGCGTCCTCGTCCTCCTCCGCGACGAGCTGCACGTTCAGCTCGTACTCGGGGGAGTTGCCGGCCTCGATCGCCTCCCAAAGGTCCATACGGTTGAAGTCGATGTTCTTGCCGGCGATTTTTTGTGCCTCGTCCCACACGAGTGAGTGCGCGCCGAGCATGGGCCGCCAATGGAACTTGACGAACGTTCCGCGGCCCTCCGCGTTGACGAACCGGAAGGTGTGTACCCCGAAGCCGTCCATCATCCGGAAACTGCGAGGCACCGCGCGTGGGGAGGTCACCCACATGAGCATGTGCGTGGACTCGGGCTGCAACGAGAAGAAGTCCCACGCGTTGTCGTGAGCCGCCGCCGCCTGCGGGATCTCGTTGTGCGGCTCGGGCTTCACGGCATGGACGAGGTCGGGGAACTTGATCCCGTCCTGAATGAAGAAGACGGGGATGTTGTTGCCCACCAGATCCCAGTTGCCCTCGCGAGTGTAGAACTTGGTGGCGAAGCCGCGGACGTCGCGCACCGTGTCCGGTGACCCCCGCGACCCCACTACGGTGGAAAAGCGCACGAACACGGGCGTGCGGAGTCCGGCCTCGCTGAAAAGGTCGGCGCGCGTGATGTCGGCGAGGGACTCGTAGGCTTCGAAGAAGCCGTAGACACCGAAGCCACGCGCGTGGACGACGCGCTCGGGTATCCGCTCATGATCGAAGCGGGTCATCTTCTCGCGGAAGTGGAAATCCTCGATCAGGGTCGGACCACGCTCACCGACCTTCAAAGAGTCGTCCGTGTGATCCACCTTGATTCCCTGATCGGTCGTCAGGTGAGTGCCCTCGTGGGACACACGGTGCTCGTCGAGCTGGTCCTGCTTCTCGTCTCGGCGCTCGGAAGGTCGCTTCGACGGTGACGCGTCTGCTGCACTCACGGCCCGCACTCCCCTGCTGCTCGAGTCAGTTTCACTGAAAGCCTTCCACATGGTCACGACACCAACCGGACAGCTCACCGCCGAATGTCCGCCAACCTCCTCCTGAAAGGGGGGGCGGGGTCGGGACGGGTGCTGTCGCAGACCCAAAGGGCACTAGCGAGGGAAACGGTGGGGTACGAACGGCGTGTTGCTCTGACACGGCTGCGTCGAAAGCGACAACGCCAAGGTGGTCGACCCAGGGAGGACAGAAGTTCCCGGGACCGTAGTTTCAGCGGCCTGGCCGGGGTTCGGTTCCGGCGTTCCTCTCGGGACACGAGACCATGTAGTAGGTGGCGTGCGCTGAGGCGCTCGCTGTTCTGGACGGCCAATGGCGATAGGCGTACAGTTAGACGTATGCCACGGCTACAGGTCTACCTCCCCAAGGATCTTCACGAAGCGCTGAAGAGTCGAGACTTGCCGGCGTCTGAACTCCTCCAAGAGGCAGTCCGCGCAGAGCTGCAACGTCGCGACGCCATCATCGCGACCGATGATTACCTCACAGCGCTCGCGGACGAGGTGGGCAAGCCCACGCCACGGCAGTTGTCCCGGGCTGACGCGATCGCCCGAAGGATCAGGAGTCGCCAGCTGAACCAGACTGGGTGAGCCTTGCTGCTCCTCGACAGCGGCGGGCTGAGTCGCGTCGCTGAGCGGTCGACCCGCGCGCTGGCGCTCATCTCATCACTCCGAGCCGCCGAACTCTGGCCGCCGGTCGTTCCCACCGTGGTCCTCGTCGAATCGCTCCAAGGCCACGCAGGGCGCGACGCGAACCTGAACCGCTTCCTGAGGACTTGCATCCTCGACATCCACGTCACCGAGAAACTCGCTCGAAGGGCCGCTGAGATTCGGCGACGGGCCGGTAAGGGTTCTGCGGTCAACGCCATCGTGGTGGCATTGGCTGAGCCGGGCGGAACGGTTCTCAGCGGCGACGAGGCCGATATCAGGGCACTCGCCCAGCACGTACATTACGTCGGCATCGAAGCAGTCTGACTCCCGAGCAGCCCCCTCTAGGTGAGGCATACAAGGTCCTCCCAGGAGAGGAGGACAGCCGGACACCCTCCAAAAGGTTGCCTGCCTCCAACCGGTCGAACAGCTGCTGACGGCGGCAGCGAAGGAACTGAAGAGGTCTGTCTGGATACCAGCCTCTGGTCACAATGAATCCCGGCGCTGCTCGACGGAGACCGTTTCGTCCAGGCGCTCACCAGCTTTGTGTGGGAGCACGGTGTGCTCGTGGTCGTCGGACTGAGCTGGGTACTTGGAACTTGCAAGGGAGGAGTGGTTCGTCGGCGAAGACGGGCACTAAGGCTCCCGGGCCTCGTCGCCGCCTGGCAACACCCCGACCTGCCGCAGGATGGTGCCGGTGTCCAGGTAGGTCCTCACGTAGGCGATCTTGCCATCCCGAATTTGCATGATGCCGCAGGCGTGGTACTCCAGCCGTCGCCCAGTGGGCGGGAGCCCCCCGAACTCGCCTCGGTGCGTGCCGGTGACCCGCCAGCAGACGGCGGCCTGATCGCCGCTGGCGAATTCCCGTTCGACATCGAAATGCAGGTCCGGGAAAGCCGCATAGAATCCAACCATGGTTTGCACTACGGCTGCCCGGCCGACGGCCGGGGCCGGTAGGGCATCGTCCTCCCACACGGCATCCTCGGTGAACGTGTCCGCGTAGTCTTCCATCACTTGGGTGTTCATGGCCGCGGTATTGGCCCGTATGGCTTCCAGCGTCGGCTGCTCGGACACAAGTCCCTCCCCGGTCCAGGCCCTTCCCTAGAGCCCCCGCCCAGTGAACATCCAGACATACCCTGGCACAAGAGGATGCCACCGCTCGTCAACGTTGGGACGCCGTCGAGTGGAGATTCGCGCCGACGTGTGACGAGCAAGTGTCCGGTGATACATCGACCGTAGGTGCCGCGAAGGCAGGGGACTGAGACCGATATTGCGACGCCGGTATCCGAGGGATTGCAACCGAAACTGCAACCGAACGGGCTGACACGGGGCGTCACACGCTATCCTCGCGTGACACGGTCGCGGTGCGAAACCGCAGGTCAGAGGGCATCAGCGGCAGGAATGACCCAGAGCGGGACGAGCTCGAAGCGGTTTGGGTCCTGGCGGGGTAACACCCGTGGGAGTTCGAGTCTCCCCGCTCGCACCACCTCTGACCTGCGGGCTGTGCAAACGACTTCGCCCTAGTTCCCTGACGCGAGCCCGTGACAGCAGCGGTTACAGCAGGCACCGTCATGAAGCGACGAGAGCGCCGCCGGCCCACGGACCGATCCCCACTCGCAGTGTCCGACGTCGAGCAGTTCCGTCGGCTGGATTCGTTGGCCCTAGGTGGCTTTCGGCTGTCTAGCCCGAGGTGATGAGCTTGGTGCGGGCTCGAGCAACTCGGGAGCGCATGGTGAACAGGGGGGGCTGTCGCCGAGACGACTATCTCTCTCTGAGTTTCACAGAGGTGGGGCCGCCAGGAACTTTGGATTGCGGGGCGTGGCTGAAAAGGTAGGCAGCGGTGAGTCGGTCGCCCGCCGACCGGATCTGAGATGCGGTTCACAGCGCCGGGAGCCGATTGAACGTGTTCACGGGGCGCTTGGCGCTCACAACGACGCCTGATCCCGCGAACATCTCATCTGTGCGAGGAGGGGGTCGCTGGGGATGCGTCATACGAGCATGCTCATCTTGTCCCAGGTGGTGAACTCCTTCCGATCTGAGAGACGGTCGACGATCACTTGCATTGGAAGGCCCATGGACGCCGCGTCGGGGTGGACCTGGACGACCGTCGCCTTCGTGCCTTCTTCGTTGATAGAGGCGCCGAAGTGGATCAGGAGGATGATTCGCCTCCAGGAACTCCAACCACTCCGGAGCAGCCTGCTCGTAGCCCTCCAGCTTGCACTCCCTCATCCCTTAGGTGTTGATGAAGATGAGCGGCTCGGCCATGAGGTGTTCCTTTCAGCTGCTTCTCCGGTACGCCGATCTGTCATTGCCTGCCCGGTGCCGGTCGGTCTACTTGCTGCGTGGCTGCCGATGATCGAACCATCCATATCCCATACTGCGCAGAGGCGGTAACGCCACCATGGCGTCGTACTGGTAGCAGACCGATCACGAGGCCTGCAGGCGGGTGAACCCGCCGAGGTGGTAGGGGTGGTGGGTGAGCTCGACGCCGTACTGGCGGATGGCGTCTGCGGTGGCGAGGTTGAGTGGGCCGAACGCATCCGATCGCTCCGAGCCGTGCTCGAGGTGCTCGTAGGCGCGAAGGCCGTGCTCGGCCACGACCTCCTTCATGAAGAAGTCCATGTGGTTGGCGTCGGGGTGCAGCTGGACGGCGAACACCCGGCGGCCGTCCTCGCTGAGGTAGAGGTGGAAGGCGAGCAGGTCAGGCGCCTTCGCCTCGGTGAACGCCGCATGCTCCTTGGCGTACTCCTTGTAGCTCTCCAGCTTCCCGTCTTGGACTGCGGCGCTGAAGATGTGGACCAGCGGTGCCGTCATGATGCTTCCTCCTGTCGACTGACTGACTGTGCACCGATACTGCGGGGGCGCGGTAACGGGTTGGTAATGGCTCCGGTGGAGGGCACCGCGGCGGGCAGTAGGGTGAACGGGGCCGGGGGCAGCAGCGACCGATCTCCACGCGACCCGCCGAGGCGCCGATCAGAACGGGCCGGGGAAGGCCTGGCGCACCCTGGATCAAACCGTGCGCTGGGAGGTAGGTGGGTTGGTGCCGTAGCGGTCACCTCGGCTCCGGCGTGCCTGCTCGGGCAACGAGACCACGTGGTCGTTGGTGCGCTCTCAGGCGCTTGCTGCTCTCACGCTCCCTCTCCGGCGCCGTCGTGAGAGGGCCGCTGCGGCACTCCGACCGTGAGGCTCCCCTCTCTATCGTCGGGGCGTCCGCCAGGGTTCCTTTCGGCCGTGATCTCTCAAGTAGCCCCTCTGCTTTGCCGACAGTGCATTTGGCACCCAAGCCCTCCCCCGAGACGGACCAGAGGTAGCCAATTGCTGGCGGCCCCAACCCAGTGAGGGCTCCGGAAGCGGCCGCAGTCGAGCCCGCACGCAGAAAGGACCCGGCGTGACCCATGACAACCGTGGACTGCGAGCGACGTGAAAGGCCAGGTCGGTGACTGAAACACTTGCGGCGTACGCGCGTCGAGCGGCGCTCATCCTGGCTGCAGCAATGGTCGTCGTGGCTGCGGCGGTCTTCCTCGCATCTGCAGCCGACACCCCAGCCGGACATGCCCAGCCCACCGGTCAGATCGCCCCTACCGCACCCGCAACCGCACCGGGGCAGGCAATCCCGGCGCCCCGGCCGGTTGTCGCGCCCGAGCCGCCCCGGCCGGTTGTCGCGCCTGACCGTGTGCGCATAGCGGCAATCGGGGTGAACGCGCCCCTCATCCCGCTGGGCCTGAACCCCGACCGCACGCTCGCCGTACCGACGACGGCCGGGATCGCCGGTTGGTACACGGGGGCGCCGACACCCGGGGAAGTCGGTCCCGCCATCGTCGTGGGCCACGTCGACTGGCGCGGGGAACATGGCGTCTTCAAGCGCCTCGACCAGCTGCGCCCCGGCGACCAGGTCGAGTTCCGGTCCGGCGACGACGTCACCTCCACCTTCGTCGTCACCCGTTCCGAGCGAGTGTCGAAGGAAGCCTTCCCAACTCAGCGGGTGTATGGCGACACTGCCGGTCCCGAGCTCCGACTCATCACCTGCGGAGGAGTATTCGATCGGACCAGCGGCCACTACCGGGACAACGTCATCGTGTACGCGAAGGCGGTAGGTGAGACGAACCGGTGAGCGCCTGGTGTCAGTCCGATGCTCCCGCATCCTGACGAGGTCCAATCCGAACTTGATGACTAGCGACGGGCGTAGTCCCGATTCGCAGGATGCGCACTCGACCCAAGCGACTCGAGCGAGCTGCTCGAGGCTGGATATGAGCGAAACTTGGAGGCAGGGGGCAGAGAGCAGCTGATGCAGTCGCCGTCAGGTTCGAGATTCCGGTAGGAGTGCCATCCCCTCCATCGGCGTGCTGACAAGCAACACCGGAGCAAAGTCATGCCGATACACCCCTGCAGGCCTCGCCTTTCTTCGCACAGCCAGCGGAGCCGTGTCGCGCTCGTCGGCATCCTCGTGATGATGTTTGCACTCTTGGTCGTCGAGTCCTTCTATCCGTTCGAACCGCAGTTGCCGGTGTGGCGGCGGACCATCCCGGCCCGCAATCCGGCCACGGGATCGGTGCGGTTTGACGGCCGCTCGCTCCTGGTCAGCCCCTCGCCGCCGGGGTGGCTGGTCGCAGCCCGACAAGGCGGACGCGTGGAGTTCGATCTCGAGGCCAGGGCTGAGCGGCCGCTACAGGGAGGCCCCGCCCGAGTGCTGACGATCAGCCGGGACATCCACGAGGCCAATATGAGCATTGGTCAACAAGATGACGCTCTCGTGGTGCGGGTCCGGCGTCACGGCTCCGACAGGTCAGGCGATCCCGCCATCGAGGTTCCCCACCTCTTCGCTGCCGAGGGGTGGCACTCCGTCCATGTGCTGATAACGCACGAACATCTGCGCATAGAGGCGGACGGGCGTGTGGTGGTGGACGAAGCGCTCGAGACTGACGCCCTCGCCGGCTGGGATTCCGGCTACCTGCTCGCCCTTGGGGACGAGCCCCAGGGCGAGCGGGGCTGGGTCGGCGAGCTGCGACGGGTGCAGGTCACCACATCCGCTGGAGCGGTAAACCTGTTGACTCCTGGCTTGCTCGAGCCGAAGCGTGGCGCCGTCGTGCGGACTCGAGTCAGGACGCTCCTGGTACCCGCGGGTGGTGGTGATCCCATGTACCTGGTGGCTCTCCGGGTCCTTGCGTTTGTACCCATCGGGGTGGCGCTTCAGCGGTTGCTGCGTCGTTGGTTTCCCGTTCTGCTTGCCATCGTGGGGTTCTCTGGCCTGCTGTTGGTCGGCAAGCTGTTCGTCGCCGGCCGGCACCCCAACCTCGTCGACTTCGCTTGGAGTATCGTCGGCGGGTTCCTCGGTTACCTCTTCGGCATGGTCTTCGAGAGCCTCCGTCGACGACCGATCCGCTAGGGAGCTGCGGGCCCCACGGCGTTAGGCGGTCACCCTCAACCGCTACCGCATTGCCTGGCGCGCCAGGTTCTCGCCCGGATCTCCCCCGCCACGAATAAGTCCATCTTCTGTGTCGATTTCGCGGACCCTCGTACGACGCACTGGTAGAGCGAGGGTTCACACCTGAACGAGACCGTTCGGGGCCCCGGCTCGAGGCAAAGGAGGAACGGTGATGCGAGTCATGGTCCTGGTCAAGGCCAACGAGCAGAGCGAGGCAGGGGTTCTGCCCAGCGAGGAGCTCCTGACCGAGATGACGCGTTACAACGAGGAGCTGGTGAAGGCCGGCATCATGCTCGCGGGCGAGGGTCTGCAGCCGAGCTCGAAGGGCGCCCGGGTGAGGTTCTCCGGTGGTAAGACCATCGTCATCGACGGACCGTTCACCGAGGCGAAGGAACTGATCGCCGGTTTCTGGCTGTGGCAGGTGAAGTCGATGGACGAGGCGATCGAGTGGGCCAAGCGGATCCCCAATCTCGAAGACGTCGAGTCCGAGGTCGAGATTCGTCCGGTGTTCGAGGCAGAGGACTTCGGTGAGGCGCTCACGCCCGAGCTCAGGCAAACCGAGGAACGCCTGCGCACGCAGGTGGCCGAGCAGCAGCAGCAGTAGTCGCGTCCTGCTTGTTGAGAGGAAGGTGGGTTGCTTGAGTCGCTGCCGTGAAGACTGTCGATGCTCGACGCGCGATCGAAGCCGTGTGGAGGATCGAGTCGGCCAGACTGATCGCGGGGGTGGCGCGGATCGTACGCGACGTCGGTCTCGCCGAGGATCTGGCGCATGACGCGCTCGTCGCCGCGCTCGAGCAGTGGCCGGAGTCGGGCGTCCCGGCAAACCCGGGCGCCTGGCTCATGGTCGTAGCCAAGCGACGTGCGATCGACCTGCTGCGACGAAGGGGGCTGTCAGAGCGCAAGCACGAGGAACTCGGTCGCGAGAACCGGGCCCCGGAAGGGTCAGTGGAGCCCGATCTCGACGCGGTAGAACATGACGGACTCGACGACGATCTCCTGCGCCTCATGTTCGTGTGCTGCCATCCGGTCCTCTCAACCGAGGCACGTGTGGCCCTGACGCTCCGCCTGCTCGGCGGCCTCACCACGGTGGAGATCGCACGGGCGTTTCTCGTCCCCGAGTCGACCGTCGCCCAGCGGATCGTGCGGGCCAAGCGAACCCTCGCCGAGGCGCGGGTCCCCTTCGACGTCCCCCATGGGGCTGATCGCGCCGCCCGCCTGTCGTCGGTGCTGGAAGTCATCTACCTCGTGTTCAACGAGGGCTACTCGGCCACGGCTGGTGACACGTGGGTGCGTCCGGCCCTGTGCGAGGAGGCGCTTCGGCTCGGGCGCATCCTGGCCGAGCTCGCACCGAAGGAGCCCGAGGTCCACGGCCTCGTCGCGCTCATGGAGATTCAGGCGTCACGGTTGCGGGCGCGGACTGGTCCATCAGGGGAACCGATCCTGCTCTTCGATCAAGACCGTGCGCGCTGGGACCAGCTGCTCATCCGTCGTGGTCTCGCCGCCCTCGAGCGTGCCGAAAAGCTCGGCGGCGAACGGGGCCCCTACGCGCTGCAGGCCGCGATCGCCGCGTGTCACGCCCGAGCCCTCACGCCAGCGGAGACCGATTGGGGCCGTATCGCCGCGCTCTACGACGCGCTCGCCCAGCTCGCGCCGTCACCCGTGGTGGAGCTCAACCGGGCGGTCGCCCTGGCGATGGCGTTCGGTCCTGCAGCGGGCCTCGCGGTCGTTGACGGGCTGAGGTCGGAGCCGCTGCTCAAGTCGTACCACCTTCTGCCGAGCGTGCGCGGCGACCTGCTCGCCAAACTCGGCCGCTTGGATGAAGCACGTGCTGAATTCGAGCGCGCGGCATCGCTCACGCGGAACAAGCGTGAGCGCGAACTGCTCCTCGAGCGCGCTTCCGCCTGCGCTCCCGACACCTAGCGCCGCAACTCCGTCGGCTCATTCGTGAATGGAGCACGGCACCGAGTGGCACGGCTTGTTCTAGCGCTGGTCCTCGGGTCGGTCGCGCTCACCGTGCTGACCTGGATCCTCCAGCGCAGATTGATCTACTTTCCAGGCGGCCCCCCTCCACCGGTCGAACAGCTGCTGACCGGCGGTAAAGCCGTGACGCTCGGCACGGACGACGGCGTCGAACTCGAGGCCTGGTTCGTCGCATCCGGCCCGACCGCCGTCCTCGTTCTACCTGGCAACGCCGGCAATCGGAGCAACCGGGCGCCCCTGGCTCGAGCGCTGGCCGCCGAGGGGCTCTCCGTTCTGTTGCTCGAATACCGCGGGTACGGGGGAAATCCCGGACGACCCTCCGAGGAGGGCTTGCGTTCCGACGCACGTGCGGCGGTCGACTGGCTCGAGGAGCATCCCGACATCGATCGGATCGTCTACTGGGGAGAGTCGCTCGGAACCGCCCTGGCCACCTGGCTGGCAACCGAACGGGCACCCGCGGCGCTCGTTTTGCGCTCCCCTTTCCCCTCGCTCGGGGAGCTCGCGCGCCTGCACTACGGACCTGTCCCCGACTGGTTTCTACGCGACCGCTTCCAGGCCTTGGAGCAGGTACGCGTTCTCGACGTGCCCCTGCTCGTCGTCGCGGGCGAGCAGGACGAAGTCGTGCCACTTGACCTCAGCCGCCGTCTCCATGCCGCAGCGAAAGAACCGAAGAGGTTCGTGGTGGTGCCAGATGCCGGTCATAACGATCCGGCACTGCTGAATGGGAAGCGGCTCGTCGACGCTTTCACCGGCCTTCTGCGGGAGCATGGGGTCCTCGGGCCGGCTGACTGAGTGAATGTAGGACGACTCTTGGCGGCCGACGACTCAGACGTCGGATACGAGGATCGGATCGGTTGATGGCTGCAGTGAACCCGCCGAGGGCTCGACGGTGATACCGATCTTGGCCTCCTCCGGGACCCCGCCGGCGAGAACGTGAAGCACGCGCCCGTCGTCTGTCGGCCGGAAGAGCCCCGCAGGCTCCGCGCCAGAGTCGTCAATGATCCAGAGCTGGTAGGTGCGCTCGCGACCGAGCGGAGGCAGACCGTGGGCGATCATCAAGGCGCGATCCTGGGCCTGTGAGAGGATGAACCGAGCGCGTACACCACCATGCCCAGCCACCGATACCACGCGCGCGTCTTCAGCTGCCAGGATCTCGTAGATCTCGGCGTTGCGGGCCTCGAGCTGACTGACCCGGGCGTTCATTCTCGCCACGACAACGGTCAGCGCAACGATCACGATGAGGGCGGCTGCGGCAGCACCCACGACAACACTTCGGGCGCGCTCCCGCAACCCCGGACGCTCCACCTGCGGGGGTGGAGGTGGATCCTGGCGCACCGTGTCGATCTGGGCGAGCACGCGATCACGCAGCGAAGGTGGAGCGCGCTCGGAGGAGGCGGCGCCGAGCTTCGCCGCGGTGGCCTGCAACTCGGTGACCTCGGCACGACAGCCCTCGCAGACGTCGAGGTGCGCCACGAAGTACCGTCGTTCGTCCTCGGGTAAGGCGTCGAGCGCGTACGCCCCCACGAGGGTGTGGATGTCATGGCTGGACGTCATCTACTACTCGCCCCTGAGTGCCTCGGGGTCTGACGAGGCCGTACGGGGGGTCGGGACGGCTTCGGCGGGAAGCTGACTGGTCATGGCTTTCACCTCCGATTTCTCTTTCCCAGAGGTCCTCGCCTCGCCTCGGCGGTCCATCACTAGGAGCCGTCAGAACCCAGCATGGTTGCAGAATGGTGAAGGGCGCACGAATGAGTGCGGTTGGTCTTCGGTCAAGCGGGGTTGCTGACAGCCCCCGCATTCGCAAGTGCTGCAGTCGTGGTGAGCGCCGGAACCTGGGACCGTGGCAGGCGGGCCAGCGCCATCTCGCGCGCGTCCTCGAGCAGCTTCAGCCCCTCCAAGCCGGGAAGCGCGCTCACCGTGGCGTCAACTCGTCGCACTTCCGCCAGACCCCTCTCGTCACCGAAGAGGCTGGCCAGAACGAAGTCCGTCTCCTGCTGGGGACGCACCCCGGTTCCCACTGGGTCCCACAGCTGCTCCATCACCCAGCGGGTAACGCGGCGAGCTCGGGCGGAGCGGGCCAGCCTCAGCCGGGCCTGAGCGCGATAGAAGGCGAAATGGCGCCGCTCGTCCTTGACGATCCGGCGCAGGAGATCGACCAGAATCGGGTGCTTCGTACGCTCGATCAGCGCCTGATAGGCGGTCAGCGTCGAGAGCTCATTGACCGCGCCCCACGTCACGTACACGGCCACGAAATCCGTGGTGAACGCGGAGGCAAACAGGATGGCCAGATGGCGCAGCGTCCCGCTGACGACGACCGGACCACGAATCCGACGGTTGCGAGCCATCTTCGTGGGGAAGGGCGACCGCCCTCCGACCGCTTCATGATCGGGGGCCAGGCGAAGACCGGCCTCTCCCAAGAAGCGGCTGAAAGCCTCCCCGTGCCACAACTCCTCGTAAGCCCAGCACGAGAGAAAAGCGGTCACATCCGGCTCCAGGATCGCTCGGGTCGCCAACAGGTCCCGCAGATACACCACCGTGTGTGACTCGATGTCCATCATGTAGGTCAGACAGCGTGCCTCCACTTCGTCCAGCGGATGCTCACCGATCCGGTCCCAAGCCAGCGCAGACAGATCGATCCGGCCCGACGCCCGCAGGTAACGATCGAGATCGAACTCGTCGACGTGCATGCGAAGCCATCCTCCCGAGCGGCGCCAGCACGAATTCGGACCCCGTGCCCGTCCGGATGGGTCGGAGAGCTGTGACAGGCGATGGCTCGCAGGAGAACCAAGGGTCGGCCGACGTCCCTCTTCCCCTGGATCGTCCCGTTTCGGACACCTCACGCGATGATCTTCACGCGACCAATCCGCGTGCTGAACCGTTTCGAACGAGGGAGGACATCCCAAGGACACGGAGAAAATAGTGCAAGATTTCGCGGAGACAAGAAGGCCTCGGACCACGGCACAGTGGTTCGCCCTGATCGCTGGCTCGGTCTACATTCTCATTGGCCTAGCCGGGTTCTTCGTTACCGGCTTTGACGTTTTCGTGGGAAACTCTCAGGAGACACTGATCCTTTTCGAAGTGAACCCGTTCCACAACGTCGTACACATCGTAATCGGTAGTCTTTGGTTGGTTGCCGGACTCATGCTTGGCGCGGAGGCGACGCAGGGCGTGAACTTCGCCATTGCGGGCTTCTACCTCCTCGCTGCCGTGGCGGGATTCCTCGGGCTGGGAATCTTGGACGATCTCCTGGCAATCGACGGTGTTCTGCACCCGGACAACTTCCTTCACCTCGCAACGGCACTGGCATCGTTGCCCTTCGGTGCGGGCGTCCTGCGGTCTCGTACCGTCCAGCGCGGTGCTGCATGACCGACACATGGGCCGAGGTCAGCCTCAATGTTCGTCTTGGTCGTCCTGCAGTTCACTGCCTAACCGTCGGTAGACCCGTTGCACAATGTCACCCGTGGCTGAGGCGCTCTGGGAATCGGATCGTGTTGGTGGAGAGTCCGCTGATGACGATGAAGACGGCGACGAAGCTGTCAGCTGCGGGCTGGACGATGTGCGGCCGGCGACGGCCTCGTGGAAGCTGGGAGCGGCGTCGAGAGTGATGGTCTCGAAGGGCATATCGATGTCAGCGGCGTTGAAAGCGTTGTAGATCGCCTCGACGACCCGGTCTTGGGTGCGACGGACCTCGGCCTGTTGGGGCCGCGTCCAGAAGCGCAGGTCGAGGTTGATCGACGAGTCACCGAACTCGTCGTAGTAGGCCTGCGGCTCGGGCTCTTCGAGCACGCCTTCTACGCTGGCAAGCGTATCGAGGGCAATCTCCCGAGCCTGGCCGAGGTTCGTCTGGTAGCTCACGCCCACCGTCACGTTCGTGCGCACGGCCTCGAAGGCCGTTTGAACCTTGATGGTGTTGTTGTAGACCTCCTTGTTGGGGATGATAATGAGGCGGCCATCGAAGGTGCGAAGCCGCGTTTCTCGCACCGAGATGCCTTCGACACTGCCTTCGTGGTCGTCGATTTCGACCTGGTCGCCGGAGACGAATGGCTGGCGGAAGATCAGCAGGATTCCCGCCACCAGGTTGCTCAAGATGTCCTGCAGGGCGAACCCGGCCGCAAGGCCGAGGACACCAAGCCCCCCGAGCACCGTTGCGACACTGACCGAGGGAAAGGCGATCGGTAACGCCACTACCAGCCCCAGGATCCCCACTCCCGCGTAGGCGAGAGCTGAGAAGACGCGTCCGAAGCTGGGAGTTCGGAGCCGGGTCAGACGGGGGTCGAGGACACCCTGGACCAGTTTCCCGATTCCGAGGAAAATCACGAAGACCGTCGCCGCTATCCCCACCCGCGGCGCCCCCGCGAAGAAACCTGCTGCCAGGTCCTGCAGGGACTCCAACGCCTTCTGGGCAGGGCTGACCAGGACAGGACGCGGGGACGGCGACGGCGTCTGCTCCAGTGGCAGCATTGTCATGAGCGATCACAGCCGGTTGTGGCGTAACCCATCTGTCCCTCCCTCGCCGAAGATTGCTCCCTCAGTAGGAATAGCGCTGTCATCACGGACGCTGCGCGCGACAATCAAGTGGGCACGTGACTCAGCGTCACGTGCCACTTGATCACCACGAGCAGGGAAGGATCAAGAGGTCACTTCCCCCAGTTTCCGAATGTCGTGATCCGGGTGGCTGTCTAGTTGAGCCCTGGGACAGCAAGAGGCTGACCAGCCGGTAGCTCTCCGGCCCAATGTGCCGGGGCTCCAGTTACAGCAGGGTTGGATCACGAGGGATCGGTAGCGCGTTCAAGTTCGACCTCCTCTACAACCTGTCGCGCTATGCGACGAATCCTACGATCGCGGAGGCGGGCTCGAAGCCACAACCCGAGCACTCCCGCCACCACCCCGCCCACTGCCGCCGCCGTGGCAGGCTTCTTCAGGGTCTCCGCGGGCGGGACCTGCTCCGCGAGTTCGTCGATGCGGGTGTCGATGCGCTGGCGTGACGCCTCGATCTCGTTTCTTACCGATTCAGCCGAGTTTGCGCCCACTTTTTGTCCTCCTTCAGGGCTTCGATCGTTGCTTCCGGGGCAGTCGGAGGCGCCATCAGGTGCTTGCGTGCGAACAGTGCCGCACCCGTCACGCCCCCCAGAAAGATAATGGCAACAATCAGCCGGGCGACCCAGTCCCACAAGAGTTCGGCGAGCCCGTAGGCGAGTGCCGAAGCGAGAAAGCCGAGCGCGAACAGGCCCATCACGCCTGCAGCGACCCCCGCCGCAACCGCCTTCAAGCGCGCCTCGAGCGTCTCCAGCAACTCCTGGCGTGCCAACTCCTGGTGCTTCCTGAACAGCAACTGGGTCTCGTGCAGCAGGCTACGAATGATCTCGACCGGCTCCCGCTCCTGAGCCGAGGCCTGAACGTGGTCGCGCCCAACGGCGTCGGGCCTCTCCATCGACGCTCCTTTCGTACGGCCCCAGGCCGCTGCAATCCAAGACCAGGCCACCGACCGGGGGGTCAAGCAGGTGCTGCGATGGCAAGGGCGCAACTGGGCGAAGCATGTCGGGCTGGAAGGATGCCGAGAATGCCCCCATGCGGAGTACGCTCGTCTGGCAGCTAGCTTCCGGTTCATAGCATCTGGGACTCATTTCATCCGTTACCCAAGCCAGGCATCGCCTACGAAGGGGATGGCTGCCCGACTTGAAAGGTCAACACGCAATGCCGGAAGAGGGTGAGTGGCGCCAGGAGTGGCGGGCGAAGATGCAGCGGGAACAGGGGGGGACGCGGCAAGTCGCGCGGGCGCGTGAAGGCTCCCAGCAGCGGCGAGACCACGATGACAGCAGCGGTGGACAGGAGCCGAGGAAACCGAGCGACCTCGACAGGCCGTCGTGGGGAGGTGTCCTCAAGCGCACCTTCGCGGAGTTCCAGGACGACGACCTCACCGACTGGGCCGCCGCGCTGACCTACTACGGGGTACTGGCCATCTTCCCCGCCCTCCTCGCGCTGGTCTCGGTGCTCGGCCTGGTCGGGAGCTCCGCGACCCAGCCGCTGATCGACAACCTTGGCCGAGTGGCACCTGGTCCAGCGAGGGACATCTTCACCACAGCCATCGAGAACCTGCAGAGGAGCCAGACCACCGGGGGCGTTCTCTTCGTCGTCGGCCTTGCCGCGGCTCTCTGGTCAGCCTCCGGCTACGTCGCCGCCTTCATGCGCGCGTCCAACAACATCTATGAGATCGAGGAGGGACGTCCGTTCTTGCAGAAGGGTGCGGTTCGCCTGGGCATGACCATCGTGCTCGTAGTGCTGCTGGTGATCACCGCACTCGCCGTGGCCCTCACCGGGGGGCTCGCAGACCGACTCGGCAGGCTGCTGGGCGTCGGGGAGTTCGCGGTCACGGTCTGGGACATCGCCAAGTGGCCGGTGCTGCTGCTGATCGTGAGCTTCATGTTCGCCCTCCTCTATTGGGCGGCGCCCAACGTGAAGCAGCCGGGCTTCCGCTGGGTCAGCCCTGGAGGGATCCTCGCCGTGATCCTCTGGGTCCTGGCCTCGGCAGCTTTCGCCTTCTACGTGGCCAACTTCGGCTCGTACAACAAGACCTACGGCGCCCTCGGCGGGGTGATCATCTTCCTCGTGTGGCTGTGGATCTCCAACATCGCCGTGCTGTTCGGCGCCGAGTTCAACGCCGAGGTCGAGCGGGCCCGTCAGATCGAAGCCGGCCACCCACCGGAGGAAGAGCCCTTCCTGGAGCCCCGCGACACGAGGAAGATGAAGCGCTAGAGGCGAGCTGGGAGGGCCAGTTTCAACGCGAGGATGCCGCACGCGTGGGGCGCCCTGGCGAGCTGAGCAGGAGGGCGCTGCCCACGACGGCGGACAGCAGCGATCCAGCGAGCACCCCCACCTTGGCGACATGCAGCTCAGGCCCGTCGTCGAAGGTCAGCCCCGCGATGAAGAGCGCCACCGTGAAGCCGATCCCACCGAGTGGCGCCATTGCGAGCACATGCCGGGGCGCGAGTCCGAGCGGCAGGCGTCCGAGACGCGTGCGCGCCGTCAGCGCGCCCGTCAGGCCGATACCGAGGGTCTTTCCGAGCAGCAGTCCGGCGACGATCCCGATCGAGACCTCGCTCGACGCAGCGGCCCGAAGTGAGACCAGGTCGAGGGCGACGCCGGCGTTCCCCAGCGCGAACAGCGGCAGGACGAGGTAGCTCGACAGCGGGTGGAGGCGGTTTTGGAGGACGACGGTCTGCGGCGCCGGCGTCAGGAGACCGAGGACGACACCAGCGATCGTGGCGTGGACGCCTGAAGCCAGCATCAGCGCCCATATGGCGACGCCGAGTGGGACGTGCAACCAGGGCGAGGATGTGATGCGCCACGTCGCAGCGACGAGCAGGGAAACGCCTGCCACTGCAGCCAACCAGCGGGGATCGATGCCATCGGAGTAGGCGATTGCGATGATGATGACCGCCCCGATGTCGTCGGCGACCGCGATCGTCAGCAGCAACACCTTGAGGCCGGCCGGCACCCGCCTGCCGAGCAGCGCGAGCACGCCGACCGCGAAGGCGATATCGGTCGCAACCGGAATGCCCCAGCCGGCCGCACCGGGGCCCCCCGCATTGAAGGCGAGGTAGATGACGGCAGGGAGTGACAAACCTGCGAGCGCGGCGAGGAGCGGCAGGACGGCCACGCGCGGGTCCCGCAGCTCCCCTTCGACCAGTTCACGTTTGATCTCGAGACCGACGACGAGGAAGAACAACGTCATCAGCCCGTCGTTCAGCCAGTGACGAAGGTCCAAGGGGCCGAGACTTCGCTGCCAGACGTTTTCGTAGCCGCTGTGGACGTTGGCCCACAGCAGAGCGATGACGGTTGCGCCCAGCAGCACCACGGCACCGCCGGCCTCGGTGCGCAGGAACGAACTGAGCGGGCGCAGACGTTTGGCGCTTGGCACGATGGCGGCTCCGGACGGCACAGACGGATCGCCGACCAGACTTCCCGGCACACCAACGCGGAGCATAAGGCACAGGCTGGCCTCGCACCGCTCCGCGGCGCTCCGAGCCTTCCTGGCCTCCCGCCAGCAGTCTTCCCATGAGCGAGACGGCTGCCGCCGTATAGCTCGCGAACGTAGAACGCGAGAGGAGAGTGGGGATGTCTCGGACCTCAGCGGACCGTGAGTGCAACCTCTTGGACCAGGTTGTTCCCCATGCCCTGGACATTCCAAGGCTGCTCGAGCGGCTGAGAGGTTCCCGTCTCGTCCGTCGCCCGGCACGAGAGCAGGTGGCCTCCACGCGTCGCAAGCCACTCGTACGACCAGCCTCGCCAGGCCCATTCCCCGGCCGGCGCGGCGAGCTTCGCTTCGAACCAGTCGCCGTCTATGCCCACCTCGACTCGGAGGATAGGGGCGGTCCCACTCCAGGCTCGGCCCTGGATCGCCACTGGTCCGCGGTCGAGGTAGCGGCGCCGCTGCGGGAAGTCGGGGAACCCGGGAGGAATCATCAGTGCGCGGGGGCGGATGCGATTCACCGGCTCACCGGGATCCTCCTGAGAGCGCTGATAGTGGTACGCGACCGCCTGATGAAAGCCTCGGAAAGACTCGGCGAGGACCTCTATGCGTGAGAGCCATTTCACGCTCGCCATGCCGTACCAGCCGGGGACCAGCAGTCGCAGTGGGAAGCCGTGCTGGGGCTCGAGCGGCCGGCCGTTCATCTCGTAGGCGAGGAGGACCTCGGGGCGCACCGCCTCGGCGAGCGGCAGCGCACGCGCATAGTTCAGTTCCTCGCCGCCCTCGATACCGTGATCGGCGCCGGTGAACACGATCTCGACGGCGTCCTGCTCGAGACCGGCTTCTTCGAGGACGCCGACGAGCGAGGTGCCCGTCCAGGAAGCCGTGGAGACCGCTTCCTGCAACCACGGCTGGGACATGGGCCGCGGCTCCAGCCGGGCTCGGCCGTTCCCGGCACACTCGAGGGTTACGGGGACAGTGATGGCTGGCCGTGCTCGGATGTCGTCGAGCGTCAACTCGAGTTCGCGACAGACCCGACCTCCCACCTCGAGCCGCCACGAGCTGGGGCCGCATGCCGGGATATCGAAGTGGACGAGAAGGTAGTGCAGGCCGACCGGAGTGACGTCGTATCGGAGGGCTTCCAGCGGCATTCCCCGGTTACGGGTTGCCTGAGCCAGTTCCATGGCTGTGATGCCCTCACCGGGGGCGGCGAGCTCGATCATGGGACTCCAAGCTTCACACGGGGAGCGTCTGGGGGCAACAGACTTGGCTCCGGTCGTGAGCGTGACACGACCCCGCAGGCGAAATGCGAGCAGACGCCGCATGCAGGCCAAGCGGTTAGGGTGAGTCGGGCGGTCGGCGGCATGGCTGAACCGATGTTCAGACCCAGCGAGACGGTCTGCTGGCGACCCGTGAGATGAAGGACGTGTAGCGGTGCGGGTTGTGTCCCTGCTCCCGTCCACGACTGAGATCGTCGTCGCCCTGGGACACGGCGATGATCTCGTCGGGCGGAGCCATGAGTGCGATTTCCCCCCGGAGGTCGTGGATCTTCCCGTCATTACCCGTCCTCGGCGGGAACACGTCGGGACTTCGGGCGAGATCCACCGGGCCGTCGTGGACCTGCTCGAGCAGGTGTTGTCCATCTACGTGGTGGACCCGCCGGCGCTCCGCGCCGCGAATCCTGAGCTGATCATCACCCAGGACCTCTGTCGCGTGTGCGCGGTACCCGAAGACGAGGTCGTCGAGGCTGCGCGCGTCTACCTCGGAGAAGGCGTCGAAGTTGTCACCTCCTCTCCGACGAGCCTGGGGGAGGTGTTCGCGGATGTGCTCCGCATAGGGGAAGCGTTGAACGACCGTGAAGCAGCGGAGCGGCTCGTGTCCCGCCTGCAGGGGGAGTTGAACGATCTGGCCGCCTCCGTCGCCGCCATGAGACGTCCGCGTCTGGCTCTGCTGGAATGGACGGATCCGCTCATGGTGGCGGGCCATTGGACCCCGGAACTCATCGAGACCGCAGGAGCCGCCCCCGTCCTCACCAGCGGCGGTCGCCACTCCCCCATCATCACTTTCGAGGCGCTCCGAGACAGTGACCCTGACGTGATACTCGTGGCCCCCTGCGGCTATGACCTGCCCCGAGCCGTGGCGGAGCGCCAGGTCCTGGGGGGGATCGCGGGATGGCACGATCTGACCGCGGTGAGAGAGGGCCGGGTGGCGTTCGCCGACGGGTCCGCCTACTTCAGTCGCCCCGGACCGCGTCTCGTCACCTCAGCGGCGATCATCGCCGCTGTGACCCACTCGTTCGGCCCCGCGCAGGAACTCGAGGGGCGCGCCTGGCAACGGTGGTCGTGATGCCCGGGGAGGGTTGGTCTCGAGCCCCAACCCAAACCCCACCTGAACGACCGTGCTCGCTCGTGGTCGCGCCGATCCGGGAGTGTCAGCCCGGGCTCCGACGATCCTGAGCCCCTGCCTGACCGCGCCTCGGCAGGCACGAGCGCTTCCTGTCGCAGCCGTGTCGCGGGCCAGGGCATAGTTAGCGGAGGTGAGAGTAGGTCTCCTCTGCCCTGCTGACCGGCTCAAGCGCCATCGACGACCTCGACCGTCTCATCGGCACGTCGCCACAGGGTGGCCTCGATGCGGACCTGCCCACCTGCCACTGTCACTTCTCGGATGACGACGACAACAAGCGGGCCGGCAAGGCCGGCAATGTCACCAGGACGCAGTTGGCCTGGGGTCGTAGCCGTGGTGGTCATACACATCCTCCCACGTGGTTGTCGGCCGGTCAGTGGATTTGGTTGAGGCACGTTTTGAAGTTCGAGAGGTGGCGGGCTGTCCCCCACCTGGTCCGAGCGCTCGTACACCGTCACTCGGACGCGTCGCGACGTCTGCGATCGGGTTCTCCTGTCCACAGTGGTGCCTGCGCCGTGGCGGTCGACATCGACAGGGGAATCCCGGAGGCACCATGCAATACGAAGCGTTCATAGAGCGGGTCCAGGACCGGGGGGACTTCCGCGATCGCGATCTCGCTGAGGACGCCACGCGCGCAACACTCGAAACGCTTGGGGAGCGATTGACGGCAGCAGACGCCGCCGAGCTTGCGGCACAGTTGCCTGAGGATCTCGCCGGCTATGTCGAACGACAGGCGTCCGGGGAGACCGACCCGAGCGAGTTCGGAGTGAAGGAGTTCTGTCAAAGGGTTGCGGAACGCCAAGGCAGCGATCTCAGCCCTGAAGACGCCCGTGAGCATGTCCGTGCGGTCTTCACCACGCTTCGCGAGGCCATTAGCGAAGGCGAGTACACGACGTTGCTCATCAGACTTCCGGAGGGCTACG
Source organism: Nitriliruptorales bacterium (assembly GCA_046263195.1). Lineage (GTDB taxonomy): Bacteria > Actinomycetota > Nitriliruptoria > Nitriliruptorales > JAHWKO01 > JBHELG01. The sequence continues at coordinate 23,320 of JBHELG010000050.1, forward strand.
GGGAACTCTTTCGCTGAGAGGAGCCCGCGGAGCCCAATGCAACAAGTCGGAGCAGGTTTATGCAGGAGGAAAAGCCCGAACGACAGCGCGGAACCGCCGAAAGCGACGCTGGTCCCGACGAGCAACTCGAGCCGCACGACAACGAGCACGGCGACATCGCGCCCGATCTAGCAATCGAACCCGAACCCCCCGCTGACGACGCAGAAGATGTCGCCCGGAGGTGGGAAGCGGCCGATCCCATCGAAGGGGAAGCACCGACCGGATGACCTGGGAGAAGCCTTGAACCCGTCAGAGGGCCCCCTGTCAGGACGTCGCTCGCGGGACGCCGGCTTCACGAAGCACTGCTGCTGGAACGCCGAGCTCACGCCATGCTGAATAGGTGATGCCTCGCCGCTCCGAGTACTCCTGCGCAGCCTCGACGAACCCCCGCTCCAGTTCTTCGAAGTCTGGTTGATCCTCAATCCGCGCAAGTTGCCGCTCGGCATCGATCCGTCTTTGTATGAGCTCAACCCGCTTGACCGGACTCGTCTCCTGATCGATCTCTGCCTGTAGCTGTTCGATGCGCTTTGCCACCGCCTGACGATCGACCGGCCGTCCTGGCTTATGTCCGGTCTCGAGGGCTTGCAGGTAGGCCCGAACAGCCAGCGCCTGCTGCCTGCCCTTTGCGAGTGCTTCCTTGTGCTCCACTGTCAACCCATCACGCGGCATCCCTGTTCCATTTCAGGTGCTCGGGTCGTACCACTGAGCCCCGCAGCGCTCTTTCGTAGCAATGATCCGGGATACTGTCAGGCAGCAAGGCAAAAACCTATGGCTACCGGTTCAGCGTACGTAAGCTCGACGCCGGGGGACTTGACACAGCAGACTGGAATCCCTTGTCGAGGTACTCGTCCACCTCTCGGGCTGCTCTTCTGTCTCCTCATGCTTCTGGGCCACTAGCGCTGCCGGGCCGACAACGCGCATGGGCGCGGGGAAACCCTTTGGGTTCCCAAGGGGAGAAGGGCGTCGCTCATCCCGGTCAGCGGCCCACCTCCGTCTGCGCCTCTTCCCACCTACCTGTCGGTTGGGTTGCACGGGTAGGGGGCGCGCTGGGAATCTCCAACCACACGAGAGACAGGCGGACCCATGGCGACGGATAGGCGAGAGCCAGAAGAGGCGCCCGACGACTACAGCGCATCGCAGGAGGAGATTGCACGCCACTCGCTGGACACCGGCGGGGACGCGCCCGCAGCAGCGTCCCTGGCACAACGCGAAGCCCTGGCCCGCGAGGAAGAACCCTTCTTCGAGCGCGATGAGGACGTCGCGTTCCCCGAAGAGGCGTGACGAGCCCCGAGGCAGGCCGCGATGACAGTCGCCGTACTTGGCGCCGGACCCGCTGGGATCGGGGCGGCCTACCGGCTGGCCACCGGCAATCGAACGGTTGTCGTCCTCGAACGTGCGGGCCGGGTTGGAGGCACGGCAGGTTCCTTCGAGATCGCCGGGACGCGCGTCGATTACGGCAGCCACCGACTTCACCCGTCAATTGACCCGACCATCCTGCGTGAGTTGCGAGGCGTCCTGGGAGCTGACCTGCAGCAGCGACATCGCAACGGTCGCATTCACCTGCTGGGTCGGTGGATTGCCTTTCCGTTGCGACCCGCTGACCTTCTTCGACGACTCCCCACTTCAGTCGCAGTCGGAGCCGCCTGGGACGCGGCGACCAGCGCCACCCGTCGGGCACGGCGTGACACGTTCGCCGACGTCCTGCTTGCCAAGCTCGGCCCGACACTCTGTCAGCACTTCTACTTCCCTTACGCGCGCAAGCTGTGGGGGCGAGAGCCCGAGGAACTGTCGGGTGTCCAGGCTCGCCGTCGCGTAGCTGCTGACTCCCCCGGCAAGCTGTTGCGGAGGCTGACCACGGACGCCGCACGTCGACAGATCTTCTTCTACCCCCGTCGGGGCTACGGACAGCTGTGGGAACGGCTCGCTGACGCGACCATCGCCGCCGGGGGCGAGGTGCAGGTCAACAGTGCCGTCGAAGCCGTTCGGATCCGACCGGACGCGGTGGAAGTCGCGGTCGGTGACGGCCGCACGGTCCGAGCTGATATGGCCTGGTCGACGCTGCCGCTTACCGTTCTCGCGCACATCGTCGAACCTGCGCCTCCACCTGAGGTTCTGGCCTCAACCGTTCAACTCAGGTTTCGCGCGATGGTGCTCGTCTACCTCGTCCTCGACACCGATCGATACAGCCCCTACGACGCCCACTACTTTCCCGGCCCCGAGACTCCGATCACCCGGATCTCCGAACCAAAGAATTACCGCGACAGCCGCGACGACCCTGCCGGTCGTACCGTGCTCTGCGCCGAGATTCCGTGCTCACAAGGAGGCGAGCTCTGGCGATCCGACGACGAGCGCCTAGCCGGAATCGTTCGGAGCGCCCTGAAGGGAGCGGGCCTCACGGATCCTCACCCGCGTGAGGTGGCGACTCGTCGGCTACGGCAAGCCTACCCGATCTACGACCTCGGCTACGACCACGCCTTCCAAACCCTCGATAGCTGGTTGTCGGACCAGCCACGTCTGTTGACCTTCGGACGCCAGGGTCTGTTCGCGCATGACAATTCCCACCACGCCCTGTCGATGGCCTGGGCGGCGGTTGATGGACTACGAGAAGACGGCACTTTCGACGTGAAGTCCTGGGCCAGCGCCCGGGCTCGCTTCAAGGACCACGTGGTCGAAGACTGATCGTGATGGGCTGACGACTGACACTGCCGGCAGGATGACGCCGTACTTTGCCGCCCACCCACCAGGCGATCCCGGACAGGGGTCAGTCCCAGGTGTCGAACAGCACCTCACTCCATGAGTACGGGGCCTGCACCCGCTTGGACGACTCCCCATCGTTCTCGTGGGACGCACCCTCGAGCGCATACTCGATGAGGTTCAACGTGCGGTTGCGCAGCGATCCTGGCGGCCGGCCCCGGGTCGGGGAGGCTGGTCGACACCTCGGCAGCCCGTCACGAAGGATGACCGCCCGAGCAACTTCGAGTGCGAGCCGGTCGCAGTCAGTGTCAGCGAGGAGCGCATCCCGCGCCGTCTGCAGGTTGAGCCCTGAAGAGGCCAGGCTGACCGCTTTCTGCATCACGACGTCGGAGGCATCCATCGCTTTCCCATCTCAGGTCCTGGGGGTAGGACTACCCGCCGAAGAGCGTTCGGTGTACCGACCGGAGGGCCATGACCACCCTGGCCATCTGCTCAACCTGAACCTGAGGGTTGCCCGTGGACTATGAGCTCTTGGAGCGCGGGGCGAAGGGCTCGGAAGGCAGCCCCGCGATGGCTGCGGGCGTCTTTCACCTCGGGAGGAAGCTCCGCGTTCGTGCGGGTCTCACCAAGGCCGACGAAGATGGGGTCGTAACCAAAGCCGCCTTCGCCTCGCGGTTCGGTGATGATTCGACCCGCCATGATCCCGAGCGTGGTCCACTCGCGGGCATCGGGTGACACGAGTGCTGCCGCACAGACGAAGCGCGCGCCACGGTCCTGGGGGGCCTGAACTGCTGTCAGGGCCTCGAGCAGCTTCGCGCGATTGGCGGCGTCATCCGCTTGGGGACCGGCATAGCGCGCGGAGATGACGCCAGGAAGACCCCCGAGCGCATCGACCTCGAGGCCGGAATCGTCTGCCAGTGCCGGCAGGCCGGTCGCGCTGGCAGCCAGGCGGGCCTTGACGAGTGCGTTCTCCTCGAACGTCGCGCCGGTCTCATCGGGACCTTCGCCACCGAAGGCGTCGATCGCTAGGAGTTCGAGGTCGAGATCCCCCAGGATACGTTCCAGTTCCGCGAGCTTCCCCCTGTTTCGGGTCGCGAGCACGATGCGAACGGTCACGGTGATCTCAGGGGCGACTCGGAGGAGCTTCGAGCGCCTCGAGCTGCTGAACGAGTAGCTCCTCGCAGCCTCCGAACGCGAGAGTGAGGAGTCGGTCCAAAGTGGTCTGATCGAAAGGTTCCCGTTCAGCGGTGCCTTGAACCTCGACGAGGCGCCCGTCGCCGGTGACCACGACGTTCATGTCCACATCAGCGGAGACATCCTCGTCGTAGCTGAGATCGAGCATCGGTTGGCCGTCCACCACTCCTACCGAGACTGCGGCCACCTGGCCCATGACCGCGCGGCCATATCCGAGGTTCTCCAGTGCCCGAGCGAGCGCCACCCAGCCCCCGGTTATGGCGGCTGTGCGGGTGCCGCCGTCCGCGTCGAGCACGTCGCAGTCCACCGTCAGGGTGCAATCCGGCAGCGTGTCGAGATCCACGACTGCGCGCAGAGAACGGCCAACCAGACGCTGAATCTCCTGGGAGCGGCCCTGTGGGGTTGACTCCCGCCTTGCGCGGGGAGCCGTAGCACCGGGGAGCATGGCGTATTCCGCGGTCACCCAGCCCACCCGCCCGCGCCAACGGGGGGCGCCTTCCAGGTAGGAAACCGCACACACGACGCGAGTAGAGCCGAACTCCACGCAGCAGGAGGCCACGGGATGCCGTTGAAACCCGAGCTCGAAGCGGACCGGGCGAAGCTCGTCGTACGCTCGCCCGTCGCCGCGGGGCTCGGACTGACCGGCCATTACGGAATTACCCAGACCTGGCCGTCCTCGGCCAGCCACAGCGGCCCCTCATGGAAAGGCTCGGCTCGCCCACGCGCCTCTGTTCGATTCGTGCTCGGCCAGAGGTGGGTGAGGACGAGGCGAGACGCACCAGCCTCCGCGGCGACACGGGCTGCACCCTGCGGTGCAAGGTGGACGTCGGGAGGGTACGAATCTGCTTCGTCGGGCCAGGTAGCTTCGCAGATGAAGAGATCAGCATCCCGTGCCGCCTCCACGAGCGAAGAGCCGCCGGCCGAGTCAGCCGAGTAGGTCACGACCCGGTCATCGTGGCTGGCCCGAATCGAGACGGTGGGTACGGGGTGAGTGCTCCAGAAGAACTGGAAGCCGAGTTCGCCGACCTCCAGTCGATCCCCTCCCGATATGTCGTGAAACCGGCATATCCTCGTGAATTCTTGCCGGGACTCTCCATTCAGCAGTCCGGCAAGAACGTCGGCTGTTCCGGCGGGAGCATGCACGTCAATGGTCCGCTCCCCTTCGGGATGGAAGCGCAACGCATAGTAGATGCCAATGAGATCCACACAATGGTCGGGATGGACGTGGGACAGGACGATCGCAGAGAGGTCGTCGAGACGTGCGAAGCGATAGAGGTTACTGGTCGCGCCGTAACCGCAGTCGACGAGAACCTGACTGCCACTGGCCCGCAACAGATAACCCGAACACATCCGACCCGGGCCTGGATGAGTCCCAGAGCAGCCGAGGACAACGACATCAAAGCTCACAGCCAGAACCGTTCCCGCAGACCCACGTTCACGTCCCACTCCACTGGCGACACGTCAAAACCTCCAGACACCACCGCTCGGATCTTGCCGACCTCGGCTCCCTGCGACAGCGACCAAATGACCGCGACAGGAGGCGTTCCCCGTCAGATTTGGCGCAGGTTCCTGCAGTGGATCTTGCAAGATCAGGCCCAGAGGGTCGTTGAGAGGCGTTCAGCCATGGCTTCGACGTCACCCGGCCCGTAGGCGCCGGTTGAGAGGTACTTCCAGCCTCCATCCGGAGAGAGCACAACGACCTTGGCACCCTCCGGCAAGCGTCGGCAGGCGCGGATAGCGACGACGAGCGCCGCCCCGGTGGAGATTCCCGCGAATATCCCCTCTCGCTGTGCGAGCTCTCTCGTGCACTTCAACGCTTGCAGAGAGTTCACCTTAATGCGGCTGTCGAGGACGGTTTCGTCGAAGACTTCGGGCACGTAGCCCTCGTCGAGGTTGCGGAGGCCGTAGACGAGGTCGCCGTACTCTGGTTCTGCGGCGAAGACCTGGATCGTCGGGTTCCACTCCTTCAAGCGGCGGCCGGCTCCCGTCAACGTCCCGCCGGTGCCCAAGCCCGCCACGAAGGCGTGGAGGTCCGGTAGATCGGCGATGATCTCAGGAGCGGTCGTCTCGTAGTGCGCCAGGGGATTGGCGGGATTGCCGTATTGGAAGGGCATGTACATGTCGGGAGCCTCGGCTGCGAGCCGCTGCGCCAGGAGGACGGCCCCGTTGCTGCCCTGCTCCGCGGGGGAGAAGATGAGCTCGACACCGAACATGGCGAGCAGGTCCTTGCGCTCCTGCGACGTGTTCTCCGGCATGACGCAGGTCAAGGGATAGCCCTTCGGTGTACAGAGGGAAGCGAGTGAGATGCCCGTATTGCCTGACGTCGGCTCGAGCACGCGTCGGCCAGGCTTCAGCAGGCCCTCCACCTCAGCGTTCTCGAGCATGTACTTCGCCACGCGGTCTTTGACCGAACCCGTCGGGTTGTGGCCCTCGAGTTTCAGAAACAGCTCGTATCCCGCCGGGGAGAGCGACGGGAGCCCGACGAGAGGCGTGTTCCCCACCGCCTGGGCGATGTCATCGAAGAGCACGTGGCTGGTCCTTCAACTTCCGGCACCACCAGCCACGGCCGGCATGATCGCGACCTCCGAGGTCTCCTCGACATTCGTGTCGAGACCGTCGAGGTAGCGGATGTCTTCGTCGTCCAGGTAGACGTTCACGAAGCCGCGGACGTCCCCGCTGTCGAGCAACTGCTCACGCAAGGCCGGGTAGCGGGTGAGAACCTCGTCGATCACCTCCCGGACCGTCCGACCGGATGCGTCGACCTTTGCGGCACCTTCGGTGTGCTTGCGCAACACACTCGGAATGCGGACGACGGGCATGAGGCGAACGTCCTTCTTGGCTGGAGAGGCAGGCGGCCCGAGAGCGTACCCGGCTGCGGCGGATTGCTCAGCCGCTGGGCCAGGTGGCCTGCCCTGCGCTCGGGGCTTCCTTTCCGGTGACGGCCCCGACACCGATGCTCGTGGCTCAGGCTGCCTGTCTCATGCGGCCACGTCATCGATGACGAGGGGGACCTCGGAAATCCGCCCCTCCACGATGCGGAAGGCACGTACCTCGGGCTTTTCCCGGTCCTGCAGACTTACGATGAGGTGGAGCGCATCGGGGTACGCAGCCAGTTCGACGTCGGTCCGGGAGGGAAACGCCTCGGTGTGCGTGTGGGAGTGGTAGATCGCGAGCCGCCAACCCTCGTCCTCGATCGTCCGCATCGCCTGCAGCAGCTCCTTGCCGTCCATGACGTAATACGTCATGGACCGTTCCGCATTCGTTACGGGGAAGTGGACGATGCTGCCGTCGGATCGCAGCCCGAGCAGGCCGCAGACCTCATACGGGAAATCCGACCACGCTCGGTCGACAAGGACGCGGTACGTCTCTTGGTCGAGCCGGAACATCTCCTCGGGCACACGTCCTCCTCGTCAAGCGGAAGGAGGCTTCCTCAGCGTGACCAGGGACCCGGCAAGTCCTGGTCGTCATCATCTTCTGGGTCATCTGAGGGAGAGGTGCTCGGTGACGGGGACGGCGTGCTGCTCGGACTGGACGGACTCGACGCGGGTGGTGACGTGCTCGGCGGGGCTGAGGGCGCGTCGTCAGGCGTGTCGCCAGTCGGGTTGTCCGTACCGGGCGCGGAGCTACCCGCCGGGAAGGTGTAGCGCCCGCCGTGGAGGTAGACGTCGAGACCGACGGGAGCACGTGCGAACAACCACACGGCATCCCAGCGGGTCAGTCGGACGCAGCCGTGGCTGGCCGGACGGGCGGGGACGCTGTTGGACCCGTGGAGCGCCCAGCCCTTGTAGAAGTACATCGGGTCGTAGAGGGATCCGAGGTCGGCCTCCCGCAAGCCGGTGATCTTGCGCTGGATCTTGTACCAACCTACGGGTGTCAGGGCGCGCGCCGTGGCACCGTTCTTCTGCTTGTAGGTGGCGCCATTACCCGAGCTGACCGGCATGATGCGCTCGACCTGCCCCTGCCGCACATAGAGCAGCACCTGCCGGGTGAGGTCCACCTCGACGTGAACGGCCGGTGTGGCGGAAACGGGCTTGACAAGCACGGGGTTGTCGAGTCGGGCGAGCGTCGCCGGTCCAACCGACCCGTTCGCCGGTAGGCCGTTCACTTTTTGAAACGCCATCACGGCGCTTCGCATGGGAGCAGACACACGTCCGTTGATCGGACCCACGTAGTACTTCAGTTCGGTCAGACGTTGTTGGACTCGTGCCACGTCGTAACGGAAGGCAGGCGCCTGTGTCTTCTTGACCGTCACCCGGGGTGCGGATTTCGTCGGGCCCGGGATCGGGGCGGCGGGTGGTGGGGGCGGCTGGGTCTCGGGAGGGAGGACGGGCGGCGGCTCCACCGCGACCTCCGGCTCGTCGAGCACAAGGACTCCCGCAACTGGGTCGGGTGCGGTCAGTCGCAGGGCCAGCACAATCCCCGCAAGGGCAAGCACGACGATCGAGGCGATCGCAAGCAGAAACAAGTGCGGAGAGAGGGCGTCCTCGAGACGCCAGCGGCGCGCCACCTGAGGGAGACGCTGATAGAGGCGCTGAACGCGCTCGAAGTTGCCCCGCATGGCCGGGAATGCTACTAGCAGCCGACCGAATCATTCCAATCTCGTTTTGCGGCAGGGTCCCCGCTAGCTGCTCGAACGCCAGGAACGCTCACCCTCGAGAGACGCACAGAGAGCGGAAAGAGATGGAGAGCCGCCATGACGAGCGCGAAGACCACGAGCCCCGCGAAACGGGGCGCCTACCCGCCTCGAGGGACACGCCCCTGACGGGCAGTTGGACGTCGCTCGCAGCTCTGGAGGAGGACCTGGTGAACTGCCGGCGCTGCGCCCGCCTCGTCGCCTGGCGCGAAAAGGTCGCCCGGGAGAAGCGCGCCTCGTATGCCAACGAGGTCTACTGGGGACGGCCGGTACCAGGTTTCGGCGATCCTCAGGGGCGGCTCCTCGTGCTCGGTCTCGCCCCCGCTGCACATGGTGGCAACCGCACCGGTCGCGTATTCACCGGCGATCGCTCCGGGGAATGGCTGTTCGGGGCGCTGCACAGGGCCGGTTTCGCAAATCAGGCAAGTTCCACCAGACGCGGCGACGGGCTCGCGCTGCAGGATTGTTGGGTCACCGCGCCGGTGAAATGCGCTCCTCCCGCCAACCGGCCCTCAGTCGCCGAGCGTGACAACTGCGATGGGTTCTTGCGCGTCGAGGTGGAGCTTCTCCCGGTCCAGGTCGTCGTCGCACTGGGGGGCTTCGCCTGGGAAGCAGCACTACACCGGTTCGGGCCGGTGCGACCAAAGCCGCGCTTCCGTCACGGGGCGGAGATCGGCGTCGGGAAGGTGATCCTCCTGGGCTGCTATCACGTCAGCCAGCAGAACACATTCACCGGCCGGCTCACCCAGAGCATGCTCGATGCGGTGTTCGCCCGTGCGCGATCCCTCCTGGATGCCTCGCCCGCAACCGCAACCGAGCCTGGCGGGCGCCTAACGCTCAAGCGTCCCTAGCCTCTACGCATATCGGACACGGGACGCGCTCTTCGCACAAAGGCTGGCCTGACGCTCTCATCCATGCGACAAAGGAGTTGGAGGCGTCGCCGAGACCATCCCGGCACCACCTCCGAGTGGAGATGTCATGGATCTGAGCGAGCTCAATCGTCGGCTCGTCGCGAATGCCTTCCTGTTCGACGACCCCCGCGCGTATGCAGCCGGAGTCACGGACGCGCTCGATGCCGTTCGCCGTCTGCTTCAGTGGGATGGGATCGCTTGGGGGGCGGGCGGCCGCGAGGTCGAAGAGCAACGGGTTGGGGCGGGAGCGGCGCGGCTAGAGCCGTAGTGACGCCGGACCCCCATTCCCCCGCATCCGTCAAGCTTTCACGAGGGGTGGCGCGACACCGCGTCAGCTGGCGACGTCCATTCCATCGAGAAGACTGCGCAGATGCACGGCTCGTGCGGGATGCCGCAGCTTCGTCAGGGTCTTCTTCTCGATCTGACGGATGCGCTCACGGGTGAGGCCGAAGTGCTCACCAATTTCTTCGAGGGTGTGCTCCTCACCGTCCATCATCCCGAAGCGCCACATGAGCACGGCCCGTTCACGGGCGTCGAGCGCAGCCAGCGCCCGCGCTATCTCGTTCTGCGTCAACAGACTGGCCGCGGAGGTCGCTGGGTCAGCCGCGGCCTCATCGGCAACCAGCTCTCCGAGCGTGGCATCGCCGTCTTCACCCACCGGAGTGTCGAGTGACGAGACATCCTGGGCGGCCTGCCTGATCTCACGCAGGCGCTCCACGCCCATGCCGAGCTCTACGGCGACCTCGTCCTCGGTTGGCTCGCGCCCAAGGGCCTGCAGCAGGTCGAGTTCGACGAAGCGGATCTTTCCGAGCGTTTCGAAGACGTGGGCTGGCAGGCGGACGGTGCGGGCCTTGTCGGCAAGTCCACGCTGGAGCGCCTGGCGGATCCACCAGGTCGCATAGGTGGAGAACTTGTAGCCCTTCGTGTGGTCGAACTTCTCAACGGCTCGGATCAGCCCGAGGTTGCCCTCCTGGATGAGACTGAGCAGGTCAAGCCCACGGCCGCGGAACTTGCGCGCATTGGAGACGACGAGCCGGAGATTCGCGCGGATCATGTGGTCCTTCGCCCTGCGGCCGTCTCGTTGGATCGAGGCGAGCATGGCCCGGCGACGCGGACTGAGGCGCTCACGAGCGACAAGCAGCGCTCGAGCCGCCAACCCTGCCTGATAGCGCTTCGAGAGATCGACCTCCTCCTCAGCGGTGAGAAGCTCGGTACGACCGATCTCGTTGAGATACTGCCGGACAGGATCGGAGGAAGCGCTGATCGTCGCGGCTTCTGGTCGGTCGAGGCTGACCTCCGACAGGTCATCCACGACTTGCAACCCGCGCTCGCGCGCGAGCTGGGCCACGTCGTCGACCCAGGATGCGGGCTGACTGAGCGGGTCGTGGAAGTCCTGTAGTTCGGACAGCACGATGTACCCGCGCCCCGAGGCCCGCTCGAGGAACTCAGCCAGCGTGGCATCCTCGATGATCGCGTCGACGCCTTCCATGTCCTGCACTCCTGAGCGAGCCGGGGTCCGCAGCCGCCTGACAGTCACGTGGGGAAGGCCTGGCTGGTCAAGCTCTTCGAGACCAACACAGAACCGCAGCTGGCCGCACGCATCTTCCTTGAACGATGTCGTTGGGCGCTGTTGTTTCCGTCGGCACGGACAGTTCACTGGTTGAGCGCAGTATGCCCCTTCCGCGCCCATCGTGCTCGTTCCTTCTTGACACCCAGCGGTTCGGGTCGATCTCCCTGCCTCCACAGGCTCCGGTCGGGAAGCACGCGCATGAGAACCGGCCGTCACCGCAGTGACACGGCTGGCCCGCAGGCTTTCACGGGCTCCACGGACTCGCCGTTGGCTGGCTGTCATGCCCTAGAGCCTCTCATGCACGAGGACCCTCAACCTACGGTTGAGGGTCCTCGTGTTGGGTATGGTGGAGCTGCCGGGAGTCGAACCCGGGTCCCGCGATTCCGTCACTGGGGCTCTACGAGCGTAGGCTCCGGAATACTTCGGGACCTGTCGCTCCAGAGCCAGGCGGCCACAGATCCCTAGTCGTCTGCATGTTTCCCGGTCGGCCCGACGACGAAACCGACTCGGTGAAGCCCTGTGTCGATGCCGGCTCCTCCCTACAGGGCGTCAGGAGGCCGACAGGCGGCTTGTTTAGGCCGCCAGCGCCAGTTCGTGGTTGGCAGCTCTTTGTTCCGACGCGGATTTACGAGGCAGCGTCGGCTCCTCGGCTCGCTCCCCTGGCGGCGGCACTAATCACGGTCGAGACCAGTCAGCCCCAAGTCTGAGCGGAAAACGCTCTGAAGTTGTCAAGACAGACACCATAACGCATCGAGGCTGGCAAGGATTCCGAGAAACTCAGCGACTTTTAAACGGCCCCGCCCGCCCTTGCTTTCAAGGCCCGCTCCCGCTCGCGAGCAGCCTCCCGCTCGGCAATGGTCTGGCGCTTGTCCCGCGCCGCCCTGCCCTTGCCCGAGGCGAAGGCGAGCTTCGCGTAGCCGTCCCGGAAGTACAGCCTCGTCGGCACGAGCGCGAGGCCCTTCTCTTGAGAGGCCCGGGCGATCTCGGCGAGTTCTCGGCCGTGGAGTAGCAGCTTCCGTGGGCGGATGGGGTCGTGGTTCTGCCGGTTGCCAAAGCTGTACTCGGGAATGTGCGCCTGCATGAGCCAGGCTTCCCCGCGTTCGTCGACCTTGACCCACGCCTGGGAGAGCGATGCCTTTCCGGCCCGCAGCGACTTCACTTCGGTGCCGGTCAGTACGAGCCCGGCCTCGTAGCGCTCCCCGAGCTCGTAATCAAAGCGAGCGCGACGATTCTCGGCGACGGTGGCATCGCCACTGCTCCGCTTCTTCTGCTTCGCCATGACCCCGAGGCTAGCGGCGGCCCACAACCCCGCCATGAATCACAGGGGGCGGATCTTCTCTATCAGACGTCGAGGAAACGGCGGAGCGCGACGACCGACGAGAAGGCCGCGATCCCCACCCCAACGAGGATCAACAGCGGACCCACCTGGATGGCTTCCTCGATGCCGATGAACGGCATGAACTTGATGTCGGCCGTCAACGACCGTGTGATGCGCGGCACCGCGAGGAGGAGCAGTCCCCACGATACGAGCGCACCGACAAGACCCGCAATCACACCTTCGAGGACGAACGGCAGCCGGATGTACCAGTTCGACGCCCCGACGAGCTTCATGATCGCGGTCTGCTCGCGCCGCGCGAAGGCCGCCACCCGAATGGTGTTCGCTATGAGCACGCTGGCGGCAACCAGCTGGATGAGGGCGACCGCGAGCGCGCCGAGCTGGAACTTGTCGGTGACCGCAAAGAAGGATTTCAACACTTCGCGCTGGTCGACGACGTCTTCGATCCCCGGTCTCGCCTTGTACTTCTCGTAGACGGCGGTGAACTCCTTGGGGTCGGTCAGCTTCACCCGGAAGGAAGCCGGCAGTGCGTCAGGCGATACGGATTCCAGCAGATCGCGCTGGTCCTTGAACATCTCCCGGAAGCGCTCGTAGGCCTGCTGCTTCGACTCGTAATAGACCTCCGCGACGAGCGGGTCCTCGCTCAGGGTCCGCTCCAGCGAGTCCAGCTGCTCAGGCGTGATCGCGTCGCAGTTGCGTCCATCGCAGAGGAACAGCGAAACCTCGATCTTCCCGTACCAGTAGCCGGCCGCCAGCTGCACTTGGTCTCGCACGAGCAGGGCAGCCCCCAGCAGGGTGAGCGAGACCGCCACGGAAAGGATGACCGCGACCGTCATGAGCATGTTTCGCCGCAGCCCGAGGCCGGCCTCCTGCACCAAGTACTGCCAGCGTCCCGTCACGGTGCTTTCTCCTCCTTCAAATGGAGCGTGGGGGCGGGCTATCAGCCCCCGTAGCCGTACACGCCGCGGTGCTGGTCACGCACGACCACTCCATTGTCGAGCTCGATCACCCGCCGGCGCATCGAATCCACGATCTGCTGATCGTGGGTTGCCATGACCACGGTCGCGCCGGTGCGGTTGATACGGTCGAGCAACTTCATGATGCCGACCGAAGTCGAAGGGTCGAGGTTTCCGGTGGGCTCGTCGCAGAGCACGACGCGGGGCGCGTTCACGAACGCCCGCGCGATCGAGACGCGCTGCTGCTGGCCCCCCGACAGCTCGTGCGGTAGCGCCTCGGACTTGTGAGCGAGGCCGACAAGGTCGAGCACCTCGGGTACGCGCTTCGCGATGAGCTGCCTGGACTTGCCGATCACCTGGAGCGCGAAAGCAACGTTCTCGTACACGGTCTTGTTCGGCAGAAGCTTGAAGTCCTGGAAGACATGACCGATGTCGCGGCGCAGCAGGGGCACCTTCCACGACTTCAGCGTGCGCAGGTTCTTGCCGGCGACGTAGATCTCCCCGTCATCGGGCAGTTCCTCGTGGGTGATCAGCTTCATGAGCGTCGACTTGCCGGATCCTGAAGGACCGACCACGAATACGAACTCGCCCTTGCTGATTTCGACCGTCACGTCCTTCAGCGCAACGATGCCGCCTTTGTAGATCTTTGTGACGTTTTGGAGACTGATCACATTTGCACCACTGGTAGGAGGTCACACATCTCACTGCACGAGCGGCGTTGCACAAGTTCCCTATTGATTCACGGTGCGCAACCTAATGGGGAAGGTTGCCAGCAGATCGCTGCGAGAGCGACTGGTGGCGTGGTAGGGGACGGAGTACTCGCGGCGCCCGAGCCGAAGGGTAGCACGCAAGTCGGAGCCGTCAGCTGTAGCGGGCTTTTCCCCGCGGGCGTGTCGCGCAGGTCTTGAAGGCCTCGGCATCGGAGGGATGCCGTTCCCCTCATACGGCGACCTGCATCAGCCATCGACGTCCGACCGCTCGCCAGCCCGTCGCCGCAGTTCGGCCTCGATGAAGCCGTCGAGGTCCCCGTCCAGCACTGCTGCCACGTTGCCCGTCTCCTGCTCGGAGCGGAGGTCCTTCACCATCTGGTAGGGATGGAGGACGTAGCTGCGGATCTGCGAACCAAAGCCGATGTTCTGCGTACCGCCTCGGAGCTGGGCCAGCTGCTGCTCGCGCTGCTGGCGCTCGAGGTCCGCCAGCTTGGCCTTGAGCACGCGCATCGCCGAAGCCCGGTTCTGGATCTGTGAGCGCTCGTTCTGACACGAGACGACAATGCCTGTCGGCAGGTGTGTGATGCGCACCGCGGAGTCCGTGGTGTTCACTCCCTGACCACCCGGACCAGAGGAGCGGTACACGTCGACGCGGATCTCCTCGTCGGCAACGTTTACCTCGGCTTCGACGTCCGGCAGCAGGGGTACGACGTCGACGAGCGCAAATGAGGTCTGGCGACGAGCGTTCGCATCGAAGGGGGAGATCCGCACGAGGCGGTGCACGCCGTGTTCGACCTTGGAGAGGCCGTAGGCGCCTTCGCCGTGCAAGGCGAAGGTCGTTGACTTCAACCCGGCTTCTTCCCCGAACTGCTCGTCGTAGACCTCGACGTCGAATCTTCGCCTCTCCGCCCAGCGCAGATACATGCGCTGGAGCATCTGCGCCCAGTCCATCGCGTCCACGCCACCCTCGCCTGCATGGATCGACATGATGGCATCGTGGTGGTCGTATTCCTCGCTGAGCAGCGTGACTACTTCGAGCCTGTCGAGCTCGCTCGTCACCTCGCCGAGAATCTTCGCGACCTCACTGGCAGCGGCGACGTCGTCCTCCTCGATCGCGAGCTCGTCGAGCACCGCCACGTCGTCGAGCCGAGCGGTCAGCTCGTCTACGCGCTCGATCTCGTCCCCGAGACGAGCCAGTTCCCTCGTCGTCTGCCGCGCGCTGGACGGGTCGTCCCACAGGTCGGGCGCCGCCACGTGCTCGCGTAATCGTTCGAGACGCGCCCGCTTGCCCGGGACGTCAAAGGTATTCCTTTACCTTCGTGAGCCGGTGCCGCTGCTCCGCTATGAGATCGGCGTGACTGACAGTCATGTTGGCAGGCTCCCGAGAGGCTCACAGGATCGAGTTCGCAGCAACCGAGGTTACCTTCACCGGCATGGGAGACCGGAGGAGCGGTCTGGGAGACCTGACGAGCGCTCTCGGCACGCCGAGGGATCCGGTAGGTCGGGCCGGGGCGCGGGGGGACGGATGAGGCCGCGATGGAGGCACGGGAAGGCCTAGAATGGAAGAAGCGGGTGCCCTCCCCTCAAGAGGCACCCGCTTCCGCGGCTCGCTTGCTATCCAGTTTTTCGCCACAGGCTCCGGCCGATCCTGCCGCAAAACACGAGTTCGTGCGCGGGATGCACATTTCTGCGCGTCTTCCGGGGAAGCCCGGGAAGCGACAGGAGGAAAGCCCGGGGAGGGACTCCGAGCGGACTCCGAGCAGGGAAGAGACGCTCGTCGAGCTCTTCAGATGCGCACTGCTCACTCTCCCGCTGCGAGCAGTGTCGTCGCGAATTGCCAGGCGACCCGCAGGTCGCGAGTAGCCTGACGGATCTGCCGGGGCGAGGGTCGGAAGTCGACGTGTCTGAAGAGCCGCACCACACCGCCGTGCGCATGCGGGAAGGCTTTGACGAGCCGTCGCAGCTCCGCATAAGGGATGATCGGATCGTTTTCCGCGTGTAGGAGGACGACAGGGGCCCTCACCCTCCCCGCCACGCACACCGGCGACAGGCGAGTGATGAGATCCGACAGGGGAGGAGGAAGGGCGGAGAGAAGCGTGCTGGTGGCTGCCGGGTCCCGATTCGTCACCAGCTCGTGAATGCTGCGAGCCGATGGCGGCAGCGACGGCGTCTCCATCTCCCCCCGCAGGGCGGCGACAACAGCTTCCACCGTCTCGGCTCCGAGGAGGCGGCCCTGCTGGATGATGAGATCGATGACAGCTTCCCTCGCAGTGACGGGCGGGTCGGGCCGCCACTCGTAGCGCTGCCCGTCGAGCAGCGTCACACCGGTTGTCGCAGCCTGGATGATCCCGCCCAGGTCGCCGTAGCCGCCGAAGCTCGCCACGAGCCGCAGCCGCTCTCCGACTCGTGGGTCGGCGGCCGCGAGAAGGGCGTAGGAGGCGCCGAACGAGAAGCCGAGCATGGCCACGCTCCCACGCACGCGCGGGTGGGCGTGGAGTGCCCGCGTGGCGGTGACGAGCCGCTCGATGTCAGCCTCGTCAAGTTCGTGCCGAGCAAGAGCGAGTTGCGGTGCGAACACGACGCGTCCGGTGCGCGCAATCGCTGTCGCGAGCCGCACGAGCCTCGGGTCCGCGGTCCCCTGCGGCGTGACACCCGCAGCCAGCAGGACTGCGGGGGCAGGCCGGGGCACGAGCCACAGACGGCCGGGCGCGGCCGGTAGATCCTCACCTGCCGGTGGGCGCAGCAGGACGTCTCGCCAGCCCGTGGCACAGTCCCCGGGTAGCGGCCGGTTCAGAAGCCAACGGAGAAGCAGGCGTGCCGCCTGAACACGCGTCGGAAAACCAGGTTCGACGAAGACGGGCAGACGCCCGCCTGGTTGCTCCGAGGCCGTCAGCCGACTTTCAGGCGGTGACGCACCAGGCGGCGGTGGACGCGGCACACCTTCTCCTCACAGGTCGCTGCAACGACCTCGACCGTCAGAGTGCCGCTTCCGGGCTCGCCTGCGATGACCTCGGCGGTGCCCACCGCCTCGTGGAAGCCCCAGTTGGCAGGTCCCGCGAGGAGACTTGCAGGCTCACTGTCGAGCATGACCCGCACCGGCGGCCCCGACGACGGGTCGAGTGGCTCGCCTGCGACATCAACGAAGAACGGCACCGAGAACCGTGTCCCGGGCGGCACACGGAAGGGAGGACCTTCCTCCACATCGGATGGGGGGCCGGGGTCGTCTACAGAGCCCGAAAAATGCCTGGCATCGCTGAGACCACGAACGGGGATGGCTGCAAATGTCCCCGTGCGCGGATCGATGCTCACGATCCGATGGTTGTTCGTGTCGGCCACCAAGAGCCGGCCGTCGGGCAGGACGTCAAGGCCTCCGGGTTCGTTGAGCCCGGGTATGGCGAGAGTGTGGAGCTCACCGTCGCGCCAGACCCGCAGTCGTGAGTTGAACGTGTCTGCCACGTAGACAACGAAGTCGCGCCCGGCCGGCCCAGACGGAGGCGGAGTCGCGACTCCCAGCGGGTGTTGCAGCCGGGCCACCTCCGGCGGGCCGTCGGAGGCTCCCCATTCGAACAGGCCAACACCGACGAGTGTCGCCACCGCCCCATCATCGCTCAGGACTCGCAGTGCGCTCGACTCCGCGTCGACGAACACTGCCCCGTCGTCGAGCCCCGCCAGCCCGGAGGGTTGGGCGAGGTGGGCGTCCGCACCCGGACCGTCGCGCAAACCCTCTGCCGTTCCACCCGCGACCGGGACCGCGTCCGACCCGTCCCTTGTGCAGCGCCACAGGCGATGTCGTCCCGCCTCGGCGATGAGGTAGGTCCCGCCCTTCTCGACCAGCACGTCCCAAGGCGATGCGAGGCCGTCGAGGACAACCTCACGCGCCCCGCTGGAGAGCTCGACGCGTATGAGTCGGTCCGCGCCCGTCTCGCAGATGAGCAGGAAGTCTTCCGGTTGCCGGCTGGCACTGGTGGTCCAGTCGAAGCGCACCCCCTGGGGTTCGAGCAGGCCGTCGAGCACCTGCATCACCAGCCCCAGTCGGTCGGTGACGAGCACCCGATCATGAGCGGTGTCCGCGATCGCCAGTCGCTCGCCCCCGTCCGAGGCGACTTTGCCCGGGAATGCGAGCGGCCGGTCGAGCGGCGCGCCCTCTGGCGGGTCCCCCGCGATGACCGCCCCGGGCCGCAGGCTGCCCTGCGCCTCGTGATCACTGATGAGTTGCTCAACGAGACGTTCAATCGCAGGGCCGAGGCCCTCTCCCGAGCCCATCGCCACCACGTACCCCTCAGGATCGATCACGACCAGGGTCGGCCAGGCGCGGACCCCGTAGCGGTTCCAGGTCTCCAACTCGGGGTCGTCGAGGACGGGGTGGTTGATGTGGAGCCGTGCGACAGCCTGCCGCACGGCTTCGTGATCATGCTCGTGGGGAAACTTGGGTGAGTGCACCCCTATGACGACGAGCTCGTCCGCGAAGCGCCGTTCGATGGGTCGCAGCTCTTCGAGCGCACGCAGGCAGTTGACGCAGCAGAAGGTCCAAAAGTCGAGGACGACGACCTTGCCGCCTAGGTCCTCCCGGAGGCTCAGTGGTCGGTCCACGCCGATCCAGCCGGCACCGTGAAGCTCGGGGGCCCGGGTGGGGGCAGTCACGGAGAAGTCACCCCCGCGGGACGACCGAGGTCGGTTGCGAGTTCGATGAGGTACCCGTCCGGGTCGCGCACGTAGGCGGTGCGCTGCCCCCAGTGACGATCGGTTGGCGGAACCGCTGGTTGCACGCCCCGGGCCACCAGGACTGCGTACACGCTGTCGACATCCGCCACCTTGAAGCCGAGTTCGAATCCAGGGGCATGCGGATCAGGGGCTGCGAGCTTCTCTACGCCGAGCGTCTCTGCCATCGCGTCACGCTGGTAGAGGGCGAGGCGGGTGCGGCCCGTGTCCAGCTGGACGAAGGGGCCGGAACGGTGCTGGAGCTTGAGCCCGAGCAGGTCGACGTAGAAGCCGACGGAACGTTCCAACTCGGCGACGATCACGACCACGTAATCGGGGACCTCGAGTTGCAGGTGACGAGTAGGACGAGGCGTCGGGCTGCTCATCCCCCGGGAGTCTCGGGCGCCGATCCGGCTGGGACGTCCGCGGCCTGGTCATATTCGAAAACACCGAAGACGTTGCCCTCTGGATCACGACAGTACGCCACGTAGCCCACGCTCGGGATGACCGTCTTTTCCTGGACGATCTCACCACCGGCACCCTTCACCCGCTGCGCATAGTCGTCGACAGATGGGACGGAGACGATGTTCGTCGTCGTCTCGACAGGGGTGGCCCGCCGTAGGATTGCCCCGTTGATTCCGGGCTCAGCGTCGGAGCCGGTCGAGACGAGCAGATACTGTGCAGGTCCTTCCCAGTTCGAGGCCGTCCAGCCGAAGACCTCCGCATAGAAGGATGCCGCCCGCCGCAGATCCTCGGCGGGAAGCTCGAAGTGGACGACCCGGGGCATGACTTCCTCCTCGACCCACTCAACGATGATGCGGTCCAGGCCTCGCCGATACCGCGACAAACAACGATACTGCCTGGCCGGAGGGAGGACCGGACCATGTCCATGCTCCAGCCGCCCCATCCACGGAGACTCGTGAAGTGGTACGCCGTCACCCTCGCACGACTCCCCAGGACGCGCCGCGGCAGCAGCCAGCGTGGCGGAAGGAAGAACTTCGCTCTCTACCTAAGGTAGAACTCCACGTCCATTTGGAGGGCACGGTCAGCCCTGAGGTGGCCCGTTCGCTGGCCCGCCGCCATGGTCTCGATCCTGAGGCCGAGCTGCCTCTCGTGGCCGGCCGGTACCCACCGGTCTTCACCGACTTCCCGCAGTTCGTTCGGCTCTATCTCGCCGTCAGTCGGCAGATACGAACCCCCGACGAGCTCGCCGGTGTCGCTGCTGATTTCGCCCGCCGGCAAACGGACGAGGGCGTGCGCTACACCGAGGTCACGTTCACCGCGCTGACGCATGTCCGAAACGGCCTGGAACCTCGGGCCATGTGGGAGGCGCTTCGAGCAGGGCTCGGCGAGAGTGGTCCCGACTGCGAGATCAGGCTCATCATCGACGCACTCCGCAACCGTGGAGCCGAGGACGCCGAGCGCACGGTGGCCCTGGTTGCCGACGCCGATGCTCCGGTGGTCGGGCTGGGATTGACCGGTAGGGAGGATCCTGCCAATGAGGGCGCCTTTAGGGTTCTGCGACGCGCCGCCGACCGCCTCGGCCTGGGCCTGACGGTGCATGCCGGCGAGGCCGGGCCCCCCGCCAGCGTGCGTGCCGCCCTCGACGACTTGGGAGCGGACCGCATCGGGCACGGGATCAGTGCCATGCGGGACGCGCAGCTCCTCGCTCGCCTCGCCTCCGAGCAGGTGCCCCTCGAGATCTGTCCGAGCTCCAACGTCCGTCTCAGCCTCGTCCCATCGCTGGACGCGCACCCGTTTCCCGAACTCTGGCGAGCCGGAGTGAACGTGACGGTCAACAGCGACGACCCGGCGTTCTTCGCCACCACACTGAGCAACGAACTGCGCCACGTTGCTCGCCTCGCCGGACTGGAACACTCAGACCTCGCCGAGCTCCAGCGACGAGCGGCCCGGGCCGCCTTCGCCCCCCCGGATGTTCGCCGTCGCCTGCTTGCCGCCATCGATCACTGGGCTCTCGATGAGCCCGACGGGCGGCACGGTCGTGACCCGACGATCTTCGCGGCAGCGCCGGAGGGTCCTACCCAGCGTCCCGAGGAGTAGAGCCCTGGTCGGATTCAGGCTCCGGTCACGGCCGTGGGGACGACTACTCGAAAGGAGGTCCCCACTCCCCGCTCGCTCTCGACCGTGATCTCGGCGCCGATGACGTTGCCGAGGCGACGGACTATCGCCAGTCCCAGCCCGAACCCGTCGGAATCCTCGCTCTTCGCGTACGCCTGCTGGAAACGGTCGACCTCTTTCGGGGACATACCTCGCCCGGTATCGCGGACCACGATCACCGCGCCCCCCTCGACCTCGTGTGCGGTGATCGAGATCACACCCTTGGAGGTGTACTTGGCCGCATTGACCGTCAGGTTGAGCAGGAGGCGCCGCAAGGCGTGGGCCTGGCCGACAAGCAACCCACCTCCCCCGAAGGTGATGTCGACCTCATCGTGGGTGAGCAGGTGATGGGTCTCGGCCGCCACCTCAGCCACGAGCCCGCCGAGATCGATCTGCCGAGGCTTCTCGACAAGCTCCCCGTTCGCTCGAGCCTCGGCGTCGAGCAGCCCGTCGATCATGGCCGACAGACGCTTCGCGTTAGCGACAATCGCCTGAGACGCTCCCCGCGACTGTTCCGCTTCACCCGCGTGACGCTGAGCCAGACCAGCGAGACCGGCGATGACAGCGAGAGGAGTGCGAAGATCGTGGGCGAACTCGGCCACGATATGCCGGCCCCGTGAGCGATGCTCCTCTCGAGCCCTCGAAGGCACGAGGTGATCGCCACTCGCGAGCTCTTCGTAGGCCGGTGCGAGCAGCTGGGCAAGCGTGGTGAGCAGCCCGTGCTGAGCGCTGCTCAGGAAGACCCGTTCCCGGTCCATGACTGCGATGGCCCCCACGAGGCTGCCATTGGCGAGTCGTACCGGTACCGCGATGACCGTTCGCAGCGACGCCCGCCACGCTTCGACCGCGACCACCTCGCCCTTGACAGCCCCTCCCGGACGATCCAACTGCGGGCCGTTGTCGGCACCGAGCGCGCGCTCCAGGATCACGCCCCAATCGACGTCGGCCTCCCTCTCGAGCACCCCGACGTCGGCACCGTCGATTGCGGCTATGACCTCCCAGCCATGCTCGGTCCTCCGGGTGACGACCACGGTGCGCGTATCCAGAAACGCGTGGATCGTCTCGACGACCGATGTCGCGACGTCCCCGACGCGCCGTTGGGGTCTCGCCGGGTCTGAACGAAGCAGCGAGACGTGAGGCTCGGCGGCGTTGGACGTCGGCATCTCCGAACCTGACGTGGTCTGGCCCCGACTGTTGCTGGTCGTTCCATACCGTACAACTTCAGGCCGTCACGAATACACTACACTCTGATAGTCGTCTGAGGACGTGCGAGGAGCGAACGTCAGGCACGCGCGATCGCGCTCGTTAACCTCCCGTCCCGGACTCGAGCACGACCTCGAAGCTGAGCAGCCTGGAATGCGTCGCGGCGGGACCGTGCTCGGAGGTCTGGGCATGCCCACGTTGGAACTCCGGACTCCGGACCCAGCGCTGGAAGTCCTCCTCGCTCCGCCAGCGCGTGACGACGAAGTAGTGACCACCTTCGTCGGTGGGACGGAGCAGCGAGAAGCCTTCGAACCCGGGCAGCGTCTCGACCTCGCCGGCGCGGTTTGCGAAGCGCTCCTCGAGGGCCTTGGCCTGGTGGGATGGAACCTCCAGGGCGTTGATCTTGACGACACTCATGCAGCCCTCTCCGATCCCACCTACCGCTACGAAGAACGTACCGTTGGCGGTCTTGGAAAACCCAAAGACCGCCCCTCCCACCCTGATGCTATGCGGTCGCGCGGCACCTGATGGGACGTGAGCGGTCGGGCCGCCACACAGCGCCTAGAGGATGGGGTGGGCTGGAAGTCATCGGTGCCGGTCAGCGGTAATCCGGGAGCACTTCCGTGATGAAATTCTCCAGGCGTTCGCGACCCTCGCTCGGCCAACTTACGACGAGATAAGACAATCCGGCATCGTCGAGAGCCTCGATCGTTCGGCGGATCTCCCCGAACGGCTGTGACAGCGACAGGTTCGTCGCTCGCCGGATCTCCCCCGGATCGCGGCCGAGCCTCTCGGCGTGCTCGTCGACGAGTCGACCTTTTCGCCGCAACTCATCGACCGGACCGAAGGTGTGCCACACGTCAGCAAGCCGTGCTACGAGTGGCAGTGCGAGCTGCTCTCCCCCGGCCCCGATCCAGATCGGTGGGTGGGGGCTTTGGACAGGCCTGGGGCGGTAGGTAGCACCACGCAGGTGGTAGTGATGGCCCTCGAAGTGCACATCGTCTTCGGTGAGCAGGCGACGAATGACCTCGGTGGCCTCCTCGAGACGTCGCACCCGCTCCGGGGCGTCGGGGAAAGGGATGCCGAGCTGCCGGTGCTCCTCGGCGAACCATGCCGCCCCAAGGCCGAGCTCGAGACGGCCACGTGAGATGTGGTCAACGGTGACGACCTCAGCTGCCAGAACCGCGGGTGGACGGTAGGTCACCCCGGTGAGAGCACGCCGAGCCTGATGTGCTCCGTCTCGGCCGCCAGTGCGGCGAGCAGAGTCCAGGCCTCGAGACAAGGTCCCCGGGGATCGCCGTAAAGGGGCTTGAAGTGGTCGAACAGCCAGGCGCTCGCAAACCCGGTGCCCTCGGCGAGGCGCACCCGCTCGATGAGTTCCGGCCAGGTGAGCTGGTGCTGAGCGACGTCGAGTCCGAAGTCCACGTCTTTCCTCCGTCGTAGTAACGGTCTCGGGCCTGCCAGTCTGTCACCGAGGCGCGAAGGCCTGATGTTTTTGGGGGAGAGGTCGTAGTAACGGTCTCGGGCCTGCCAGTCTGTCACCGAGGCGCGAAGGCCTAGTTTTTTGGGGGAGAGGTCGTAGTAACGGTCTCGGGCCTGCATAGACTTCCTCGGGTGCCGAAGAAACCCGCCATTCCTGAAGGCGAGGCCCGCCGGGTGGCATGGGCGCGCCTGCAGGGCGCTGATCGTCGGCGCATCGTTCGAGCGGTGAACCGTGCGCAGCCCCTCAGGGACCCTCACGAGGCGGCGCTCGCGGTCGGTGTCGCTCAGAAGCAACAGCGCTTCTGGCGCAAGGGATGGATCGTGGGCCCGCTCGTCGCCGGCGTCCTCTTCGCCAACCGCGGCTGGTGGGCGCTCGTTTTGAACCTCGCCATGGCTACCCTGCTCTTCGGGCTCATGGCGTACCTCTTCTATCGTCGGGCGCAGCGGGCTGAGGCCGCCAACCGTGCCGTGGTGCAGGCGGCGCGCATCGAGCACCTTCCGTCGCATCGAACAACGGGGACCGACAAGAAGCGGCGGAAGCGCAGGCGCCGCTGACCCGTCAGGGTCGCGCCTTCGACGTGGCAGGAACCCCTGCCACTGGTGCCTAAACCTTGCCGGGGTCCGATGTAGGCGCGTGGCTATCCTCGACTCGTGGAAAGGGCGTCCATGTCTCGGCTTCGGCACGGCGTGACCTTGCGCGTGTCGCTCGACAACCTGCCGGGGATGCTCGGGCGGGTCACGAAGGTCATCGAGGAGCTCGGGGCGGAAATCAGCTCCATCGACGCCGTTCGCGCTCATCGCAACCTGGTCGTGCGCGACATCACCGCTCAGGTCCGAGACGACGTGCACGGGGATGAGCTGGCGGCGGCAATAGACGGGCTCGAGGGGGTCGCGCTCCTGTCGCTGATCGACGAGGTCGTGCGCGCCCATCTCGGCGGGAAGATCACCGTGTCGAACAGGCGGGAGGTGCGCGACGCCGCCGACCTCGCCCTCGTCTACACGCCAGGGGTGGGGCGCATCTCGCAGATGATCGCCGAGGATCCCACGGAGGCCTACCGGCTCACGATCAAGTCCAACAGCGTGGCAGTCGTCACCGATGGGACCGCGGTGCTCGGCCTCGGCGACGTCGGACCCCTCGCCGCCCTGCCCGTGATGGAGGGCAAGGCCATGCTGTTCAAGGAGTTCGCCGGGGTCGACGCGTACCCGATCCTCATCGACGAGCGCGACCCCGACGAGTTCGTCGAGACCTTGGCTCGGATGTCCGCCGGTTTCGGAGGCATCAACCTGGAGGACATAGCCGCCCCGCGCTGCTTCGAGATAGAGGGGAAGCTGCGGCAGCGGCTCGAAATACCGGTCTTCCATGACGACCAGCATGGCACCGCCGTGGTCGTCCTCGCCGCCCTCATGGGCGCGGTGAAGGTCGTGGACAAGGCGATACCTGAGCTGCGTATCGTCCTTCAAGGCGCCGGTGCCGCCGGTGTGGCAGTGTCCAATCTCCTCCTGGCAGCGGGCGTGGTCGACCTCATCGCGGTCGACCGGCGCGGCGTCCTCAATATGAAGCGCCGAGGAAACGACCCCATCAAGCGACGGCTCGCGAAACAGACCAATCCACACGGAGTCGAAGGAGGACTCGCCGAGGCGATCGAGGGGGCCGACGTCTTCATCGGCTTGTCCGGCCCTCACTCGCTCCCACTCGAGCTCGTGAAGACGATGGCGACGGACCCGATCGTCTTCGCGCTCGCCAACCCGGTGCCCGAGATCATGCCCGAGGAGACTGCCGGCCACGTGAGGGTCATGGCGACGGGACGGTCCGACTTCCCCAACCAGATCAACAACGTGCTGTGCTTCCCCGGACTGTTCCGGGGACTGCTGGACGCGGCGGCCACCGCCGTGACCGATGAGATGAAGATCGCGGCCGCCCGGGCGATCGCCGAGGTCGTCGGAGAGGACGTCACCGAGGATTACATCATCCCCTCGCCCTTCGATCGTTCTGTGGCGACGGCCGTCGCAGAGGCCGTCGCACGCACTGCTCGCGACCAAGGCTGCGTGCGTCCGGGCTCCTCCGGTTCGTTGCAGGAAGAACTGGAAGCACAGGCCCGGGAGGCGGCACGTCGCGCTGTCACTCGGGCAGCGGGGCGGCTGACGCGGGCGTCACCGCCGGCTCGCGACGAACCGGCGCCCGAGGGCGGACCCGAGTAAGAACCTCAGAGGTAGGGCCGGAAACGGCGCCAACGAGTGTCGAGGCGCCACAGCCCCGCCTGCCGGGCCGCAGCCTCGACCTCGTGGAACTCGCGCGATGTGATGCCGCGATTGATCTCTTCATAACGGTCGGTGGAGGTCACCTTCCACTCAGGCCGGTACTGGTCCATGAGGTTGAAATAGAGGTTGGTCGAGAGGCCGGCAAGAAAGCGCGTGATCGCGCGGGCATCGTCGACCATCCCGGGCATGACGAGGTGGCGGACGATGACTCCTCGTAGTGCCAGCCCCTGCTCGTCGACGACGAGATCATCGACCTGAGCTTGCATCGCGGACACGATCTCGCTGGCCACCTCTGGATAGTCGCGCACGCCGAGATAGCGGTGGCAGTGCTCGGGATTCCACAGCTTGAGGTCGGGCATGTAGACGTCGACGATGCCGTCGAGCAGTTCGATGCTGTCGATGCTGTCGTAGGCGCTCGTGTTGTACACGAAGGGCACGCGCAGCCCCCTCTCGACGGCGAGGGGCAGCGCTTCGAGTACCTGAGGGACGACGTGCTCGGGGGTGACGATATTGATGTTGTGGCAGCCCCTCGCCTGGAGATCGAGCATGAGCTCCGCCAGCTCCCGAGGTGGAACCTCGCGTCCCACGGGGCGCTGACTGATGTCGCCGTTCTGGCAGAACACGCAGCGAAGATTGCAGCCGGCCATGAAGATGGTGCCTGAGCCGCGCCAGCCACGGAGGACGTCCTCCTCACCGAAGTGGGGGAAGGCGCTGGCCACCCGTGCGTAACGACCGATGCGGCAGGCACCGAGCTTGTCCGCGAGCCGGTCCACATCCTTGCACGGCCGCGGGCAGACCCGGCATGGGGTGAGCAGATCGCGTGCCTGCTCGGCCCGCTGCTGGAGTTTCCCCTGCGCGTAGGCCTCGACATAGGCCGGGACGTATTCCGCGCGTGGGCGTACGAAGCGTCCCTCGCCGTGCACCGCGACGGGCCCACTCCAGCTCGAGACGTCGACCATCCTGCTTCCCTCGCTTCGCTGCGCAAACGCTACAAGGAAAGCGCTCGTGGTTCGTTGACGAGGGGGAAGGGGTGCCCGAGGCGATCAGGGTTGACTACCGTCGCCGGACATCCGTTCCAGCCCCTCCTCGTCAAGTCGCTGCGCGAGCCGGCTCCATGCCGCCAGCGCCTCGTCGTCGCCGTGGGCCTCAAGCTCGCTGAACCGCGCCCCACGCCGGAACCCCGCCCGCCACACGAGCTCGCCGTCGCCGGTGACCCTCACCCGGGTCCCACCGCTGCTGCCACGCTCCACCCGGTGCCCGGAGAGCTGGTCCGGCTCGAAGCCGAGCATGTCTTCCCACACCCCCACGTATTCGCTTCCGATCTCGGCGGGCTCGTCGAACACGAGCGTCCAGGTCCCCGAGCCTGGCATGGCCGTGACAACCTCGATGCGCATCGGGTGGGGCATGAGATCGCGGCCCTGGCGGGCGGCGGCGTCGAGCACGAACTCGACCACGAGCTGAACCGTCTCCTCGTGCCGGTCGACCAGATTGCCGAGGATCTCGCGGATGTCCTGCCGGTGGGCGTAGTGGTGAGCCATCCAGCGACGGGCCGCCTCGGCCAGGGTCTCCGCCTCCCCACTCGGGGTCATGACGGGCCACTCCCAGTCGTCCTGACGCGCCTGCGTCAGGGTCTTCTGGAGGCGGTCCATCGACTCCTCGTAGGTGGCGAGCGCCTCATCAGGGTCGACGTCCTCCTCCACCGTCGAGTGCTCGCGCGGATCGTCCGTGGCGTAGAAGAGGGGCTCGTCCGTGTGCTCGTAGTGCTCCTCCCAGGCCTCGGCGACCCGGTCTGCCTCCTTGCACAGGTGCGAGACGACGTCCAGAATCGTCGTATCTCCGTACACGGTCTTTAGGCTCCACTGCTCCTCGTTGAGCGACCGGAGGTCGCGCGCAAGATTGCGGGCTTCGCGCTGCAGCAACTCTGCGGCCTGGGGACCGAGCAGGCTGGCAGCCCTGGGCATGTCGCTCATATCAAGCCCCTGTGATCGACCATAATCACTCAACCATTGCCCATGGCTGGATTGGTCGTGACGACATTCCACTGCCGATTGGGCAGGGGCAGACCGTAGCCGTACACCCACTTTCACCCCCGGCACCCGGGTCGGTGCCGTCGTTACGCGAAGCTCGCACCGCTCAGGCCGCTCACCTCACCTGGTCAGCGTCGAATATCGCCCGCGGCCTTGTCGTACCAGTCGTTTCAGCGACTCATACGGTCGCGGGAGTAACTGACCGTTGGGACGCTGGGCTGTGAGCCGACCCCCTTGGCAGGCTCCGCAGGAACGGGAGGCCCACGTGGAGATAGTCGTCGTCCTGCTCATAGTCCTCCTCCTGCTCGCCGCGCTGCCGGCCTGGCCCTACAGCAGGGGTTGGGGCTACTACCCCTTCGGCGGGCTGCTGACGCTTGCCCTCGTCCTCCTCATCCTCTTCTACCTTCTGTGAGGGAGCCTCCCTCCCCTCGTCACACGCCGGTTGTGCGTTGCCCGCCTTTCCCTCCCCACCTCGTCGTCTTGCCCCCACCTTGCCGTCTGAACCCTGGTCGTCCGCCCCTCGCAGCGACAGCCGGCTAGGACTCCCCCTACACTGACGAAACGTCGACTCCGTCATGTCCGCTTGCCGCGTCGAGGTCGCCGACGCTCCTCCTCCGGCTCGCACAGGAGGAGCGGTGAATGGGGGCGACCCTCATCGCCTTCGGGGTGATCTTTCTTGCCGAGCTCGGCGACAAGAGTCAGCTCATTGCACTCGTGTTCGCCGCACGCCTCCGCCTGATCCCCGTCCTCATCGGCATAGCGACCGCGAGTGTGCTCGTGCAGGGCCTGTGGGTGGCGGCCGGAAGCTTCGTGCGCGTGTCACTGCCCACGACCGTCATAAACGTCAGTGCAGGAGCGGTTTTCCTGGCGTTCGCCGTGTGGACTCTCGTCGGTGGCGGCGAGGACAGCACTGCGGTGGAAGGCAACGGACGTGGGTGGGCCGTAGCAAGGGTGACGACGGCGTTCGTGTTCGCCGAGATCGGAGACAAGACGATGCTCGCCACCGTTGCTCTCGCCGCCCGTGACGGGGCGCTCGCCACCTGGATCGGGGCGAGCTTGGGGATGGTGACGGCGAACGGTCTGGCCGTGGCGCTGGGACGCAGGATCGGGGAACTCGCCCCTCGACGCGTCGTTCATCTCGTTGCCAGCGCTATCTTCGCGGCGTTCGGGATCATCCTGCTGGTACAGGGTCTCGTCGAATGACGAACCGCAATGACGCGCCGGGCCAGGGGCCAAAGGATTCCAGCGGACGGTCAGAGGATCCCTAGTCGGGCGGCTTCCGCGACAGCCCCCGCCCGATTGCGCGCGCCCAGCTTGTCGTACAGCTCCTGCGCGTACGCCTTCACCGTGCGTTCCGTCACACCGAGCTGTTCGCCGATCTCGCTGTTCGTCAGCCCTTCGCCCATGAGCTCGAGTACCTGCTGCTGGCGGGGCGACAGCTTCGGGCCTGCAGGAGGCTCGGGGATCTCGAGCACCATGGTCATCTCGTCGTTCTTTGCCATGGCGCTGGGATCCTCGAACAGGAACTCGACAGGACCCAAGGAGATGACATCGCCGTGGTGGAGCACGCACGGCCCCGTCAACTGCTGGCCGTTCACGCTCGTCCCTGCGCTGCTGCCGAGGTCCGTGAGAACGTAGGCACCCGCCTCCTTGCGGATGGCGGCATGAAGACGTGAGACACAAGGGTCAGGCACGACATAGGTATTGCCGTGTCGGCGACCAATCGTGCCGTCTTCTCCTTCCAGACGGAACACGAGCCCACTGAAACTTCCATTGCGGGCCGTCAAGCTCGGCAAAGGAACGACTTTGCGGGCCTTCTGAATGGTACGCCCCTCCATTGTTCTCCCACCCGTGGGTTTCTACGGCCAGCACAACCTTGCAGGAGCCCTCGGCGCCAATCCGAAGGATCATGACCCTTTGGTCACCTTCGCGTCGATTTAGCACACCATTGAGCAGCACCTGCTGAAAATCGCGCCCCGCAATCATACTGCGACCAGTCATGCTCCGACCGGCTTCTCCTTGGGATGCTCAGCGAAGAAGCGCACGAGTTGCGCCGAAGCGTCAGGACCCTGAGGGTCGGTGTAGGAGCCGGCTGAACTGCCCCCGGACCAGGCGTGGCCCGCGTCATGGACGATCCACAGTTCCATGCTCGGCTTGCCAACGCCGTCATGGAAGGAGAAGCGAGTGTACTCGCGGCCGCTGACAACCTGCCCTCGTTCCACCCTGGGTTCGCGCTTTTGGCTCGCGGGCTTGTGCTGATTATTGCTTGCCGCTCGACTCCAGTCGTCGAGTATGCAGTCAGCGTTGACCCTGTCTACGACGTGATCTCCATCCCCATGGAACACGATCAGCGGGATGACGTCGCTCGTCGCCAGGGCACGATGGGGCTTCCCCTGTTTCATGGCGGCGAATGCGGAGGGGAGATCGTGGGCGGCGCCGTAGGCGAGGCCAGAATGCACGCCAACCGCCGCGTAGAGGTCCGCGTACGTGGAGGCCATGATCATGGCCATCGCGCCTCCTGCGGAGAAGCCGGCGACATAGACGCGCCTGGCGTCGACTTCAAAGTCGGACATGATCTTCCGCGTGATGCCCGCGATGAGGGAAGGCTCGCCGGCAGCGCGATCCTGGT
Organism: Nitriliruptorales bacterium; assembly: GCA_046263195.1. Classification (GTDB taxonomy): domain Bacteria; phylum Actinomycetota; class Nitriliruptoria; order Nitriliruptorales; family JAHWKO01; genus JBHELG01. The sequence continues at coordinate 53,779 of JBHELG010000050.1, forward strand.
TGGCCGCCTGGAACCAGTTCCAGCACCTCGCCGCATTGGCAGACGCTGGCTGCTCCGGGTAGGCAACCAGGAACGTGTTGCGTTCCGCGAACTCGTTCATCCGGGTGCCGGCCGCAAAGTCGACAGCCGACTGCGTGCCCCCATGCAGCATGATGATCAGGGGCACAGCGTGTCCGGTGTAGCCACTGGGAACGTAGAGCTTGTAGCCACGGGTGCCGTACACATTCGTGTAGGAGGCAGTAACGAACAGCCCTCCGACCTCAGCCGCGGCTGACTCCAAGTCAGGTGGCGTTGGGCTCGTACTGGTGAGGCATCGCTCCAGCGCAGAGGAACGGAGGCCCGCAGCGGCGACGCGACGAAGTAGCCCGGGGGCAGCGATGTCTCCTGCCTCCTGCTCCCTGCGCGGCCGAATGGTCGGCTCAGCCAGTGGGTAGGTCGTGGATGGTCGCGTATTCGCCTGGCGCAGGTTCTCGACAAGTTGAGGTCCTGGGAGGGACAGATCAGACTTCCGCGAGTTGTCGAGTCTTCTCTGGATCAATGCGGTCGCTTCGGTGAGTCGTCCCGCAACCGTGAGGCGCGTCGCCTCGCTCATCGCGGAGTGCATGTCTTCATTCATCACGAGTTCTCCCTTCTTGTCGTTGCTCGCGTCGCCGTACCCGAGGTCGGGCATGCGAGTTCTTCCAGTCGCTGCTCACACGATTCTGTCCGCCAGGGCTGCCCTTACGGCGGGGCTTGCCCGGAAAGCACCAAGGACCTCGACCACGTCGATGGTGGCCAGGGCAAGCTCTGCAGGAACGTCTTCGGCGATACTCGCCAACCCGAGGACGCGGATCTGGAGCTTGTCACCCGTCGCACGGACTGCCTCCAGTTCCTCGCGCGTGAAATGCTGCACGCCCAGGACAAGCGTCTTGCGTGCCACCGTTTGCTTGACCGCTTCGGCGTGGCTGCGAATCTGGTTGCGGATGGCTGTGCGGATGAAGTCGGTGCGGTTGGCGTAGAAGCCTTCGAGCACCAGCAGATCGATCTGTCCCAGATCTACCGGCCCCAGGTTGACCGTGACCTTCTCGGTCTTATCGCCTTCAGCCATCGCGGCTCGTACCCCTCCTCTAACATCCACTCACCATCCGGTGGGATGGTAGAGGGAAGGAAGTGCGCAGTCAAAGGAACAGCGCGTTGGCTCGAAGAGGATCCGGAGGGTCGAGGGCGGGCCTCGTCAACCATGATGGACCTGCACACGTCGCCACCCCTCCCGGTCGAGGAGCAGGACGGTCGGGAATGCTCCCATGAGGCGGGCGCTGGTCGACCCCGTGCGGCTCGTGCCCGTGTAGCTCCCCCACGGACCGCGCCGTCGCTGCCGTGCCTACCGGGTGCTCCCTCGGCTCGGGGCTAGAAGAGGCGGACGCTCAACAGCTTCTCTTGAGTACTGTCAGGGTCGTCCGTGGCATCCCAGTCCAATACGCCCTTCTCCTTCAGGGTCGCGGCGACGCCAGAGGGACCGATGGCCGGGTTGGCCGACTTGTACAGGGCTGCGGCTCCTGCCACATGCGGAGCTGCCATCGACGTACCATTGAGAGTCCTGTAACCCCCGTCCTTGTAGGTTGAGTAAATGCAGACGCCAGGTGCGATCAGATCGATATCAGCCCCGTAGTTGGAAAAACTTGCCATGGTGTCGTCTTGGTCGGAGCGACAGGTTGGCTGACCGAGTCCACCAGGTAGGCCGTCGAAGTCCGCCAATGCCGAGACCGAGATAACCTCGTCGAACGCTGCCGGTACATGACGGCGGACATCTGTAGCGCTGTTGCCGGCCGCAACCACGTAGGTCACGCCTGCAGCGACAGAATTGCAAATGGCGTCATGAAAGGCATCGCCAGTCGCACATCCGGCACCAGGTGGTTCCGTACCGTTGCTGCCAAGACTCATGTTGGCCACCTCGATCGTCGAAGCGTTGGCCGTCACCCAGTCGATACCGCAGAGAATGCTCGCCTCGGTACCGGACCCCGAGTTGTTCAGGACCCGGACCGCCCACAGCCTGGCTCCGGGGGCGACTCCCACGACCCCGTCAGCGTTGTCCTTGGCAGCGATGACCCCTGCCACATGGGTGCCGTGGCCGCTGCCATCGTCGTAGCTGTCGCCTGTCGAGCAATTCTTGCCGCCTACCACGTTGAGGTCCGGATGGTCGATGTCGATGCCGGTGTCGATCACCGCCACGTCCACGTCGACGCTGCCCGATCCGTTGCCGGAGATCGTGGTGCTCAAATCGCCCTCCACACGGTTGACGCCGGTCGGGAGCGTCTGGGCCTTGGCGCTGACTTTGCGGTCCTTCCTGACCGAGGCGACCTCGGGGTCAGAGCGCACCTCGTCCACCTTCTGCTTGGGGATACGCGCTGAGTAGCCTCGAAGAGCGTGGCGGTAGACGAATCCGACCTTCAGTTGGTACTTCTCCGCATGCTGTTTCGCCACCGAGTCGACACGTTTCTTGTGGGCATCAAGCAGAACGATGTAGTTGCTTGACTGCTGTACCTGAGCCGCCATTGAAGCGACTCCAGGGAGCGCTAGAAGCGCAATAAGCACAAAGCAAAGACGGATTCGCGATCTTGTTGCACCCATGATTCTGCGACACCTCTTGCTTTTGATCCTCTGCTGTACCTATGGCCCCTCCCTATGGCAGCTGGAAGGAACTTCCAAAGGGTACTTTTCGAACAGATCGGGTTGCAACCCCGTACTTTCAATCACCGTCCGGAGTACAGAGGACCTCGTGGCGCCCTTTCCTCGGCTTCCTCGTGCCCACGGGAGACGCGACCGGTGGCTTCTTCGCAGGTATACAGCTGGCATACGGCTGGTACGGAGTGGCGCATCACCCGGAGTCGGCGAGGGAGCAGGGGCAGACCGAAGGCCCGGAGCGAGCCGCCGTCTTCCTGATCGCCCGGGAGTGAGCTCTGACAGGCTCCGCAGACCCGGTGTTTTTTTGCTTCAGCGCCGGGAATCAACCGCCGTTCAGGGGCCCGAGGGCAGCGATGCCCAGGTACGCTCGCCCCTCGCCTCACGCGTCGCGGCCTCGGAGGACTCATCCAGGTGATGCCACGGTATGACGTCGCCATTGTGGGCGGCGGGCTCGTCGGTTTGGCGGTCGCCTACCAGCTGTTGCGACGCTCACCGGGCCTCGCCATAGCCGTGATCGAGAAGGAAACGGAACTGGCCCACCACCAGAGCGGCCACAACTCCGGCGTCCTCCATGCGGGCCTCTACTACCAACCCGGCTCCCTTCGAGCGCGCCTCTGCGTCGAGGGAAAGGAAGAGCTCGAAGCCTTTGCGCTCGACCACGACATTCCCTTCCGGAGGCTGGGAAAGCTCGTGGTGGCCCTCGATGCCCGCGACCTCCCTCGGCTCGAGGAACTGCGACGACGGGGACGAGCCAACGGCGTGCCCGGGTTGCGGGAGATCGGCCCCGAGGAGATGAGGGCGATCGAGCCTCACGTGGTGGGCATACGGGCACTGCACGTCCCGGGCACGGGCGTCATCGACTTCGCCAAGGTGGCGCAGACGATTGCCGACGAGATCCGGTCCGCGGGCGGCGAGCTGCTCCTCGGTCAGGAAGTCGTGGGGATCCAGGGCGGAACAGGGGTCTCGGAGCTGCTCACGCGTCAAGGAGAGATACGCGCTCGACACGCGGTCACCTGTGCCGGATTGCACGCCGATCGCGTGACCGAGTTGAGCGGCCGTAAGCCAAAGGCGGGCATCGTGCCCTTCCGCGGCGACTACTACAGCTTCCGTCCGCCGGCGCGTGGCCTCGTGCGCGGGCTCGTCTACCCCGTACCCGACCCGGCTTTTCCCTTTCTCGGCGTGCACTTCACCCGGACCATCAGGGACCAGGTCCTGGCCGGGCCGAACGCGGTGCTCGCGTTGGCGCGGGAGGGCTACCGCCGACGGGACCTCGACCTCCGCGATCTCCGGGAGACGCTCGGCCACCCGGGCTTCCGGCGCCTCGCCCGCCGTCACTGGCGCTACGGGACGGCGGAGCTTTGGCGGGATCTCGTGAAGTCCTCGTTCCTGCGTAGCTGTCGCCGCTACCTCCCGGAGCTGCAGAGCAGCGACCTCGTTTTCGGCCCGTCCGGCGTGCGCGCTCAGGCTGTGGCCGAGGACGGCTCGCTCGTCGACGACTTCCTGATGGACGAAACCGAGACGGAAACGCACGTGCAGAACGCGCCTTCGCCGGCGGCGACCGCCTCACTCGCGATCGGGCGGGTCATATCGGAGCGGGTCCTCGGGCGGCTGAATGGCCGGCTCCCGGCTGGTTGAGCGCAGTGAGCCTAGGTCGGGCCGGTTATGGCCAGCAGCTGCTCGAGGAAGCGGCGGACCTCATCGGTGTCCGCAAGCGAATACTGAGCGCTCGTCTGCCGCTCGTCGTCCTCGCCCCGGACGACGATTGCGATGCCGCGATCGCGAATTGCTTCGAAGGCGTCCTCGTCGGTGACGTCGTCACCGACGTAGAGCGGCACAACGTCGTCTCGGTCGAGCCCGAGCGTCTCGAGGAACCACATCAGGGCCCGTCCCTTGTCCCAGTCGACATCTGGCCGCAGTTCGATGATGCGCTTGCCGCCCGTCGTGCGCAGCCTTGACTGATCCTCCGCGACCTCTTCGATCGCCGCCTCGACTTCGGGAACATCCTCGTCGTCGCACTGGCGGAAGTGGCACGCGATAGCGAAGCGCTTGCGTTCGAGACGCGCTCCCGGGATGTCGTCGAGCAGGGGGCGCAGCTTTTCCTCGGCCTCGTCGAGGGCGGGTAGGTACTCCTCCCCGTACTGGTGACGTGACCCGTCCGAGGCGACGATGTCGAAGCCGTGGCTTCCGGCATAGGCGAGCGCATCAATGCCGACCATCTGCCGCACGTCGTCGAGGTCGCGGCCGCTGATGATCACCACCCTGACCGGCTCGCTCAGCCGTTCGAGCAGATCACGGGTCTTGTCGGGCAGCGTCGCGTCCTCGGGGTTCTCCACGATCGGGGTCAGCGTCCCGTCATAGTCGATGAAAACCACGGCCTCCTGTCCGGCGAAGCGCTCCTCGATCTCCTGCCGCCGATCGAGCGCCGAGGGCAACTCGCCGAGGGTTGGCTTTCCGTTCGTTTCCCCGCTCACCGCAGCTCCGAGCTCGTCGACGGCCAGATTGCGCTCAAGTCCCGTGTGAAACAAGGCTAGCTTCGCGCCACCTCTACCGCGCGACGCTCGCTCGGGCGCCGCGTGATTGCGGGGAAAAGGAGCGGCACGGAACTGCTCCCCTCGCCCGCTCGACCCCCAGTCTCGCACCCTGCCCTAACCATCCTCTCGGGGGCCAGGGCGTTGCCGGTAGGCAGGAGGCCGATCAACGGCGGGAATGCAGGATGTTCCGCTTCTCCCTGGCGGTTGCCCTCTTCGCAGCCCCACCTGCGACCCATGCCGTAGCCCAGCCACTCGTAGCCGCTCCGTCACACGCAAGGGGCATTCGCTGGGACGGCGGGCTTGGGACGGGCGTAAACACGTACTAAGCCTCGATCCGGAGAGCCCTGGCGGCGACTTGCTGGCGTCAGTGCCATGTGACCCTGCTGCGAGTGGAGTCGAGCCCAGCCTCCTGATAAGCGGGGCGAACATGTCGAACCGCGACGCTGACTCCCTCGCGGAGTACGAGTCCAAGTGGGCTCGTACGTCACCTTCGACGGTGGCGCTAGGTGGACCGCCCTGTCAGCTCCTGTGTTCGGCGAGCACGGGATCCCCGCGCCTGAGGGCTGGCGGGAGCCGTTATGGCGGCTGATGTGGGTCGCAATCGGCCAACGTGTGGAGGGGTTGGACGTCTCGTGCTCGACGTTGAGCACCTCAACCCCGCGACAGGTCGAACCTAGCTGTCGACGTGAATGCAGATGATGTTCGATTGGGCGAGAGCATCCTTCGCCTTGTTCTTGCACTGAGAGCCATGAGCGAAGGCGCTCGACGCCTGGATGATGGTCAGGATCGCCGCGGTCAGGACAAGGACAGTTCGTTTCTTCACGGCGGTTGCTCCCTTCATTTCGGCCAGGCTCTCCCTGTTACGCTCAGTCGCGCAAGCGTTGTGTTGTTGAGGCTAGGTTCGGCCATCACCTTGAGTTTGCCTCTATGACGTCCTGCGGCCCGTGTCCAAATGACCCTTAAAGTGCCTTAACCCACGACACTTGTCCCAAGCCGCGGATGGCTTGTGCCTGCGGTGGTGTCGATGTAGGCGCTCTTCAGGATGACTGAGCCTTGAGATGTGGGCCGTGCTGTGCCAAGCTCAAGCCAGAGGCTCTCGTCCCGCGCTTTCCCTTCGAATTCTGTTCTCCGAGTAGGAGTAGTACAAAACTCCTGGAATCGATTCGCGCGCTCTGGGCGAGTGGATTGGAGGCCAGAGTGGCTTCGTAAGACTCTGATAGCTGAGGCTGACGTCCAGCTTGCAACTTCTCCTTTCGGGCTTCCCCTTGAGGGGTCCAAGGCCTGGAGTGGGTTGTCCTCATTCAGACGCGCTGAGTGCCTCGCTGGTCAGCCATGAAGTTGACTAGGAACAGCCGCGTACAATCGGTCGAAGTGGGACCCGGGCGGGGCGTGTTCCTCGGAGACGGGCAACCACCGACCCTCCGCAAGAGCAACTTCAACAGCCCCCCTCGAGGAGTACCCTTGGTCGTACCGAAAGCATGGCCTAGTCTGCGCCAAGTTGTAGAC
>JBHELG010000051.1:0-24936 GCA_046263195.1 Nitriliruptorales bacterium
CGTCCCACAGCCGCTTCAGAGCCCACCAGACGGAGTCGATGTAAGCAGGGTCCATCGTCCAGTAGGGGTCGGACATGTCGACCCAGAAGCCGATTCGCTCGGTCAGGTCCTCGAAGTCACTCACGTAACGGGTCACCGACTCCCGACAGCGGCGGTTGAACTCTTCGATGCCGAAATGCTCGATCTCGGCCTTCGAGTTCAGCCCGAGCTCGCGTTCCACCTCGAGCTCGACCGGCAGGCCGTGGCAGTCCCAGCCTGCTTTGCGAGGCACCTGGAAACCCTTCATGGTCTTGTAACGCGGAAAAACATCCTTGAAGACGCGTGCTTCGACGTGATGGGTGCCGGGACGTCCGTTGGCGGTAGGTGGCCCCTCGTAGAAGGAGTAGACCGGTCCCCCCAGACGCTGCTGGAGACTCGCGGCGAACACGTCACGATCCCGCCAGCGTTGGAGGACAACACGATCGAGTGCCGGAAAGGAGGGCTGGTTGGACACCTTCGGCCACGCCATGTTCGCCTCTCACCTGTCCCGCCCGCGCTCTTGCTCTCCCCGCGCGCCGGGCCTGCGGCCCTTCCCCGGGGCAAGCCCAAGACCGCTCTCCCGCCCCGTGCGGTCGGATTGGAGCGATGCTTCGACTCTCGGACTCGGGCCCTGCTGGGACAAGTCATCGTAGTCGTCGTCACCAAGGCCACATCGTGCCCCTCGGAGGAGCTCCCGCCGGTTTGCGCACCAGGGACTGGAGTTCCACGTTTCGCATGCGGAAGGAACCGCTCGTAACCAAGCCGCGCCATTTTCCAGGGGGAGTGGGGGTGGGAGCCGGCGCTGACTCCTCGCTCGCAGGCAATGCGGGCTGGCGCGGGGCGATCTCTGACGCGCGCTGGGGATCGGCTGAGCCTTCGGGAAACTGAACTGAGGGAAATCTGAAGCGGATTCGCCCCATCTTCTGGTAACGTCCGCCCGCCGCCCATGGTGTGGGAGGACATGGCGAGGCAGATTGAGCTGACACCCGAGGCTCTTGCACGTCTGCGCAAAGAACTCCTGGCTGAGCGTGAGGAATTGCTCAGCCAGACACTCGTTCTCGACGCGACTGCGGTTGTGGGGATGTGGCGTGACAGCGGTTACGACGACGATTACGCCGATACGGGCTCGGCAACGTTCGAGCGCGAGCGCGCGCAATCGTTGGCCCTGAATGCCCGTCGTATTCTCGTCCAGATCGACGAGGCATTGAGGCGCATGGATGCGGGCAGCTACGGGCTCTGTGAGCGCTGCGGTGAGCCGATCGAACCGGAACGTCTCGAGGCACTGCCGTACGCGACCCTGTGCCTCGCTGACAAGCAACTCGACGAGCGCACGGTCTAGTCGTCCGGTGGCCTGTCCGTCATGACACGCGTACCGCGTGGAGAAATCGTGCGGACCCGGCGTTCGCCCACGCCCCGTGAAGTGTCTCGGTTGACACCCGATCCGCTGCGGGTCGGACTGCTCGTGGCAGCCATGGGATGGATACTCGATCAGGCCACGAAGGTGATCGCCGTCGCGAGCTTGAATCTTGGGGAGAGGGTGCAGCTACCCGGGCCCCTCTTCCTGCAGTTGACCTTTAACGAGGGTGCAGCGTTCGGGCTACCCGTTCCCTGGTGGGTGTTCCCGATCGTCGCCGCAATCGTCGTCACGCTCGTCGTGCGCAACCTCCCTCGGACGCAGAGCCTCCTCGATCCGTTCGCCTACGGCCTCCTGCTGGCTGGGGCCATCGGCAACGTCACCGATCGCCTGCTGCGTTCCAGTGGGGCTGGCATCGGCCGCGGGGAGGTTGTGGATTTCATCGCCTCCTCCTTCTGGCCCACCTTCAACCTCGCCGACGTGTGCATCACCATCGGCTTTGTCCTGCTGCTCGTCGCCGCGTTCCGACAAGAGCGGGCGAACCGTCGTGATGGCGCCGTGAGGCCCGAGATGACGGAAGATCCCCAGCGGATCTGAGCGGCGTTCGCGGCCGCGAGGCTAGGGGGAGGAGCAGGAGCGGGCACAAGGGGGTCGCGGGGGCAGCTTCTGGAGGCGGGAGGGATGTGACAGTTCGGTTCAGCGCCGCACCAGAGGACGAAGGTGATCGACTCGACGTCGCACTTGCCCGCTGGCTCGGGGAGTCCCGCAGCCGCTCCGCGGCGCGGATCTCGCGCGGTGAGGTTCGGGTGGGAGACCGACTCCCGGCAAAGTCCCAGCGCCTGACGGCAGGAGAGAGCGTCACCATCGCTGAACCTCCCGAACTTCCCTACGGGGCCGCCGGAGTCACCCCGCCGCCGGTGCGGTGGGAGGACGAGCACCTGCTTGTCGTCGCCAAGCCTGCCGGGCTCGTCGTGCATCCCGGTGTCGGCCACCCTGCCGGGACACTTGTGCAGGCTCTCGTCGAGGCCGGGGTACCCCTCGCTCGAGCCGGTGGCAGTGAGCGCCCCGGCATCGTGCACCGCCTGGACCGGGACACCTCAGGTCTCATGGTCATCGCCAAGTCCGACGTGGCCCACGCGGGGCTCGTGGGTCTGCTGCGACGGCGGGAGGTCGAACGCCTCTACCTCGTACTGGTCGAGAAGATCCCGCCCGCGGAGACCGGGCGTATCGAAGCACCCATCGGACGCGACCCGCGCGACCGGAAGCGCTTCACGGTCGTCGCGGGCGGCAAGCCAGCGGCGACCCGCTGGAGGCTCATGGGCAAAGGACGAGCAGGCCAGCGGACCGGAGTTCCCGTCGCGCTCCTCGTATGCCGCCTGGAAACGGGGCGTACCCATCAGATCAGGGTCCACTTCTCGCACGCGGGTCACGTCGTGGCGGGAGACCTTCTCTACGGCTCTCGCCCCGACGTCGCCGAGGCGCTGGAACTTGAGCGCCCTTTCCTGCATGCCGCCCGGCTCGCATTTCCGCATCCGGTGACCGGTGAGGCGATTGTCGTCGACGAGCCGCTGCCCGATGAGCTCGTCCGGAGTTCCGAGCGCGCGGGTCTGGGCGCGCAGGTGCGCCTCACATGGGCTGATGCGGAGTAGTTGGGGCGGGACCGCTGGGGGCCGCTGGATGACCTGGGGGTGGTGGAACGGGAAGGGGTCGGGCCGTCTGGTCTATCGTCGCGGGATCTTCGCGCGGGAGAGGATCGGTAGATGGCTGACGTGGAAGCCAAAGAGCGCCCGGGCCTGCTCGCCCGGCTGAGCCGCCTACTGCTGGCGGTGATCTTCGTCTCGGGTGGATTCGACTCGGTCCGCAACCCTGGCCCGAAGGTCCCTCGAGTCGCGCAGGCGGGTGTACCGAGGCCAAAGCTCTCCACCCAGGTGAACGGGCTCGCGATGGTCGTGGCCGGCATGGCGCTCGGCCTTGGCATAAAGCCCAAGCTTGCCGCCGGCGTGCTTGCGGCTTCGCTGATTCCAACCACCCTCGCTGGCCACCGATTCTGGGAGCTGGAGGGTAAGCAGGCTGCACAGCAGCAGATCCATTTCATGAAGAATCTCGGGCTGCTGGGCGGACTGATCGGGGTGCTGGCCTCCCGCCGGTAGAGCACGCCGCAGGCGCGAAGAAGGCTGAGGGCGGGGAGCGCAGTACTGTTCCTCCCGCCGTGGAGCACACCCCCCCGACCCGGGAGGAACCAGAGCGCCCGTCGAGAGGCCCGTCAAGTCCCTGTCGGCGGCAAGCGGACAGAAGGGTCGTGCAGGTAGCGCAGCTGTCACAGCCACAGCTAGGATCGAATGACACGACGGTAACTTCCCCGCCGTCGCGTGGACTCGAGAGTCCAGCTCCGCGCTTCCCCCCGGAAGAGAGACCGGTAGCGCCCGAGGCGCTGTCCGGGCCGCCGCAGTCGGCGGCGGGAGGGCGGGCACGACACAGGCGAGAGCGACAGGAGGGGATAGTGGCAGGGCCCTGGCGTGCCCGGGACGAGCCGACCACGGCGCGGCTGCGCGATCGATTCGTCCACCTTCATCTCCACACCGAGTACTCGATGCTCGACGGCGCGACGCGTGTCGAGGATCTCGCTCGCCGCTGCGCGGAGGACGAGCAGCCCGCGGTGGCGATCACCGACCACGGCGTGATGTTCGGGGCGGTCGACTTCACCCGGGCGGCGGACCAGGCGGGCATCAAGCCCATTTTGGGGATCGAGCTCTATCAGGCGCCGGGGTCGCGGTTCGAGAAGGGTGACCGGCGCAAAGGGGACGAGCCCTACTTCCACCTCACCGCGCTTGCTGCCAGCGACGAGGGCTACCGGAACCTCTTGAAGCTGTCATCGCGGGCCTACCTGGAGGGCTACTGGTTCAAGCCCCGTGTCGACAAGGAGCTGCTGGCCGAGCACAGCGCGGGTGTTGTCGCGCTGTCCGGGTGCCTCGCTTCGGAGGTGAACCAGGCGCTGCTCCGTCACGACGAAGGGGCCGCCCGCCGCTGCCTGGGCGAATTCGCCGAGATCTTCGGACGCGACCGCTTCTTCGTCGAACTGCAGGATCACGGCATTGCAGAGCAGCGCCAGACCCTCCCGCAGCTGCTCGAGCTCTCCCGGCGCCTCGATCTGCGCACGGTTGCGACCAACGACTCGCACTACACGCGGCCGGAGGACTGGGAGGCCCACGACGTCCTGCTCTGCATCCAAACCGGCGCCCGGATCGATGACGAGGACCGGTTCGCGTTCAAGGGCCGTGATTTCTACGTGAAGTCGTCGGCTGAGATGCGGCACCGGTTTCGGGACCACCTCGACGCGTGCGACGCCACCCTCGACATCGCCGAGATGTGCGAGGCGAGAATCAGCTTCGGCCGCAACCTTCTGCCTCGCTTTCCCACCACGCAGGGGCGCGACGAGGCCACGGAGTTGCGCGACAAGGTCTTCGCCGGGGCCAATAGACGCTACGGAGAGGTCCTGCCCGAGTCGGTGGTGGAACGGCTCGAGCACGAACTGAAGATCATCGAGCAGATGGGCTTTCCCGCCTATTTCCTCATTGTCGCCGACCTGTGCGAGCACGCTCGGCGTCGTGGCATCCGGGTGGGTCCCGCACGCGGTTCGGTGGGCGGCTCGGCGGTCGCGTATTGCACCGGGATCACCGAGATCGACCCGCTCGAACACGGGCTCATCTTCGAGCGGTTCCTGAACCCCGAGCGGCAGTCGATGCCCGATATCGACATGGACTTCGACGAGCGCAGGCGCGGGGAGATGATCCGATACGCGGCGGAGCGCTATGGGGCTGACCGCGTAGCTCAAATCGTCACCTTCGCCACGATCAAAGCGAAGTCGGCCATGCGAGACGCGGCTCGGGTTCTCGGTTACCCGTACGCGCTGGGGGACCGTCTGTGCAAGGCCATGCCCCCCGCCGTGCTCGGCCGGGAAGCCACGCTCGAGGAAGCCTTTGAGAAGTCGGCGGAACTCCGTGAGACCTATGAGCACGACCCCGACGCCCGGAGAGTTCTCGATACGGCGAAGCGTCTCGAAGGACTGCGACGCCAGCACGGCATACATGCCGCCGCCGTAGTGATCGGTGCCGAACCACTCATGGAGACGGTGCCGCTGCTACGCACGGAAGACGGTGAGCTCGTCACCCAGTACGAGATGCACGGGATCGAGGCTATCGGCCTGCTCAAGATGGACTTCCTCGGCTTGCGCAACCTGACGGTGATGACGGACACGGAGCGGCACATCAAGAGCGAGCGCGGGGTCGAAGTCGACGTGAGCCGGGTTCCGCTCGAAGATCCCGCAACCTACGCGCTCCTGCGCCGCGGCGAGACGCTCGGGGTGTTCCAACTGGAGTCGCCGGGCATGCAGGCTCTCGTCCGCGTCCTGGAGCCCGACTCGTTCCCCGACATCGTGGCCTTGAACGCCCTCTACCGCCCTGGTCCCCTGGGTGAGGGCATGCACGTCGAGTACGCGGAGCGAAAGCACGGCCGCCATGCTGTTCGCTACCTGCATCAGGATCTCGAACCCATCCTCGACGAGACCTACGGGGTCATCGTCTTCCAGGAGCAGGTGCTTCGCATGGCCGTGGACATCGCGGGTTACAGCATGGGCGAGGCCGATCAGCTGCGGAAGGCGATGGGTAAGAAGATCCCAACCCTCATGGCCGCGGAGCGGGAGCGCTTCGTCGCCGGTGCGCTCGACAAGGGTTATGAGCGCTCCTTCGCGGCGGAACTCTTCGACCTGATCGAGAAGTTCGCCGGCTACGGGTTCCCCAAGGCCCACTCGACCGGCTACGGAGTCATCACGTACCAGACGGCGTGGCTGAAGGCCAACTACCCCGTCGAGTACATGGCGGCCCTGCTGACGTCAGTGAAGAACAACAAGGATCGTCTCCCCCAGTACCTGAACGAGTGCCGGGTCATGGGGATCACCGTGCTGCCGCCGGACGTGAACGAATCCGACGCAGACTTCACGCCCCGCGGCGGTGAGATCCGATTCGGGCTCTCGGCCGTTCGCAACGTCGGGGAAGGAGTCGTCGAAGCCGTCGTCGCCGCCAGGCGGGGAAAGGGGCGGTTCACGAGCTTCCGGGACTTCTGCGCCAAGGTCGACTGCTTGTCGCTGAACAAGCGGGTGCTCGAATCATTGATCAAGGCCGGCGCGTTCACGAGCGTGGGCCATACCCGCAGGGGGTTGCTGGACCCGGTGCGTTCCTCGGACGCCCCACCCTTCGAGGCCATCTTCGACGCCGCCGTCACCCGGCAGCGCGAGGCAGCCGCCGGCCTGGTCAGCCTGTTCGGACCCGAATTCGGGGGCGCCGAAGAGGACGATGGAGTTCTTGTCGGACAAGCTGAGTTCGACAAGCAGACCCTGCTGGCCCTCGAGCGCGAGATGCTCGGCCTCTACGTCTCCGACCATCCGCTGTTCGGCGTGGAAGGAATGCTGAGCCAGCTCGTCGATGTCAACCTCGGCACGCTCCGCGGGCGTGTGGAGGACAAAGAGCCGCTGCCCGATACGGTCACGATAGGCGGCGTCCTCATGGGGATTGCGAAGCGCTTCACCAAGAAGGGGGAAGCTTACGCCGTTGCTGCCATCGAGGATCTCTATGGCTCGGCTGAGGTCGTGTTCTTCCCGAGCATCTACCGCGAGTGCGGGGAACTGCTGCACGAGGACCATGTGCTCGTGATCCGCGCCCGTCTCGACGAGCGCGACGAAAACCTCAAGCTCATCGCGCTCGACGTGAACGAGCCTGACCTGTCCGCCCCTGCCAGCTCCCCCGTGGTCGTCCGCCTGGAGCTGCAAGAGTGCACGGGTGCGGTCGTCGACGATCTCAAGGCGATCCTCGAGCGGCATCCTGGGCGAGTCCCAGTCCAGCTCGAACTGATGGGGAGGGAGCACACCACGGCGTTCAAGCTCGGGGATGCGCTGAGGGTTGCGCGACGGCCGGGGCTCATCGACGAACTGAAAGCCCGTTTCGGTGGCGACGTCGTCACGGCCGTCGACGAGTAGACCGAAGCCCGGCCGGGGCTGGCGACCGAAGGTCGCCGGGCGGGCGGGGTGCCGTGCCGGGTTTCGGCTCGTCTTCGCGCTGCTCATCCTGACCTCCGGCTGCACCCTCTGGGAGCGAGCCGCGCCTGCGCCTGGAACGGCAACCGTCCCGAACTCGGCCACCACGGCGTTCGATGACAAGCTGGCGGCACCGCCCACCCCCACTCCGGAGGAAGGCACCCCGGCGACGGCACCTCGCATGCCGGAACGGGTGTGGGTTGCCGTCGAGGGGGCCGGGATACTCGCCCTCGTCGACCTCACCACCCGTCAGGTCGTCGAGCAACACCCTGCCGGCCCCGGCCCCCACAACCTGGCGGTGGGGCGGGACGGGACGGTCGCAGCCTGCCTCTATGGCGGCGATGGGATCGCCATCGTGCGGAACGGCGCGGTTGCGACGGTGGCACTCGGGGGGCGACCCCACGACGTGAAGCCGGACGACCGTGGAGGTTTCGTGGTCACAAACGAGGCGGCCCGCCGGGTGGAGGTCATTGGCAGCGACGGACGTCTCGGTCCGCAAATACAGCTACGGGCCGAGCCTCACGACCTCGACCTCACGCCCGACGGGCGGGCGGCGTGGGTGACGTTGAACGGGACGGGCGAACTCGCCCTCGTCGACCTGGACAGGGGAGTGGTGTCGCGTTACGTGCCGACATGGCAGCGGCCACACGACGTGCGGGTCGCACCTGATGGAAGCATCTGGCTCACCGACTGGGATGGTCCCTTGCACGTGTTGACCGCAGACGGGCAGCCTGTCGAGAGCATTCCGCTGGGGCTCGAAGCCCATCATCTGGCGTTCACGCCGGACGGCTCGCAGCTGTGGGTGGCGGACCACGCCACTCGCGAGGCCTATGTCGTGGACACGACCTCGCGGGAGGTGCTTGCGGAGCTACCCCTTCCAGGCGCACCTCACCACGTCGCCGTTACCGCGGACGGGGCGCTGGTCGCGATCGCCGATCACAGCAACGGTGCGCTGTTGGTGTTCGATGCCGCGCGCCACCAGTACCTCGCCACCATTCCTGTCGGGCCGGGCCCGCACGGCGTGTGGGCGCTGCCTCCGCCAGGGTGAGCGCGCTACTCTCAACAACCCGACCCGCCTGCCGGGCTCCGGTTGGCATCCCCAGCCCCTCAGCTCCTCGAGAGGCCATGCCCCTTCTGCGTGTGCTGGATCTGCGTGACGGTGGTGGCAACCCAGTTGAGGTACTGCCACGCGCTCGCATTGACTTCGGTGCGGCGCGGGCCGAGGTCAGCGAGATTCTGCGTGATGTTCGCGAGCGAGGCGATGTGGCCCTTCGTGCCCTCACTTCGCGCTTCGACGGCATCGAACTGGACCGGCTGGCGGTCCCCTCCGACGTGCTCGACTCCGCACTCTTCTCCCTCGACGAACCGCTGAGAGCGGCGCTGGAGCGCGCCGCGGCCCAGGTGCGCTGGTTCCACGAGCGGGCTCGGCCGTCGGACTGGACGGCCGAGCACGCCGGAGCACGTCTCGGGCAGCGCTTTCGTCCCCTGGCCCGGGTCGGTGTCTATGTCCCGGGCGGTCTCGCCGCCTACCCCTCGACGGTGATCATGACCGCGGTGCCCGCCCGCGTCGCCGGTGTCGGCGAGATCGTCCTTTGCACCCCACCCACAGGGGGTGACGGCTGGCCGAACCGAACCATTCTCGCGGCGGCAGCTCTCCTCGATGTTGATCGCGTCCTGCGAATCGGAGGAGCACAAGCAATCGCCGCCTTGGCGTACGGCACCGAATCGGTGCCCGCCTGCGACAAGATCGTCGGTCCAGGCAACCTCTATGTCACTCTGGCCAAGCAACTAGTGCAATCCGAGGGGCGATGCGGTATCGACGCCGCCGCCGGGCCGACGGAGGTGGCGATCATCGCTGACCAAACCGCTGACCCCAAGGTCGTCGCTGCAGATCTCGTGGCCCAGGCCGAGCACGACGAGCTTGCAACCTGCCTGCTCGTCACCCCTGAGGAGACGCTCGTGGACCGCGTCCAGGAGGCGCTTGCCAGGGAGGTCGCAGGCACCCGTCACACCGACCGGGTCGCGGCGGCTCTCGAGGGCCAGGGTGCGGTCGTCCTCGTCGACGACCTCGATCAAGCCCTTGAGGTCATCGACGCGTTCGCCCCCGAGCACCTCGAGATTCAGACGGCCGATGCTGCGAGCTTCGCCGAACGTGTGCGTTGCGCGGGTGCGATCTTCGTCGGGGCCGCGACGCCCGTCTCACTCGGCGACTACGCCGCCGGCCCCAACCACACACTGCCCACGTCGGGCACGGCTCGCTTCAGAGGGGGATTGTCGACGAGCGACTTCCTCGTGCCCGTCAACTGGGTCGAGTACGGCCAGAGTGCACTCGCCGACCTCGCGCCGACGGTTCGCCGGCTGGCTGCGGCGGAAGACCTGCCGGCTCACGCTAGGGCCGTGGAAATCCGGCTGGAAGAGTGACGGTCCTGGGCCTGCCACACCGCGACCGAGCCGGGAGGGACCTGTCGTGACGGGTGGGTCGGATCCGCGGGCTTCGAACGGGCAGCGCGTGCCGGTCCGCGAAGACCTGCGCGAGATCGAGCCTTACGGTGCACCTCAGCTTGAGGTGCCGGTGCGGCTGAATACGAACGAGACGCCGGAACCTCCCCCGCCACAGTTCGAAACGACGCTACGCGAGCGGCTCGTCGGCCTCGACCTGCACCGCTACCCCGACCGCGCGTTGAGTGCACTGCGTCGCCGTCTGGCTGCCCTCGAAGGTCTGACACCCGAGCGGACATGGGCAGCGAATGGCTCCAACGAGGTCCTGCTTCAGCTCCTCCAAGCCTATGGAGGTCCGACCCGGAGGCTGCTGCTCTTCAGGCCCGGCTATTCGATGTATCCGTTGCTCGCCCGGATCACCCTCACCGAGGTTGTGACTGTCGACCTGCCGGCAGACTTCGTTTTCACCGCGAGGCTCGCTCGGGCTGCCATGACCACGCACGATCCCGACCTCGTCATGCTCGCTCATCCGAACAACCCGACCGGCATCCCGGTCCCACACGAAGTCATTAGGGCAGTCCACGACACGAGCCGGGCTCTCATCGTGGTCGATGAAGCGTACGTCGAGTTCGGCGCCCCCTCGGTGCGACCCCTGCTGGACATCCTGCCCCGACTCGTGGTCACGCGCACCTTCTCGAAGGCCTATCGGCTTGCGGGACTGCGTCTCGGCTACCTGCTCGCGCACGACTGGATCGTGGACGACCTGCGACGTGTCCGTCTGCCTTACCACCTCGACACACTGAAACAGCTTGCCGCTGAATGCGCGCTCGACCTCGGCCCCGCGATGCTGGGCCACATTCCCCGCATTGCGGCCGAGCGGGAGCGTGTCACGCAGGCCCTGACCACGATGAGCGGCGTGGACGTGTACCCGTCCGCCGCGAACTTCATCCTCTTCCGCACAGGGATCGCGGACATGTTCCAGCGTCTGCTTGCACGGGGAGTGCTCGTTCGGGATTTTTCGCGTCGACCGCGGCTTGAGGGCTGCCTGCGGGTTACCATCGGCACCCCTGCCGAGGACGACGCCTTTCTGGCAGCGCTCAGCGACGCGCTATCTGACAGGGTGTCCAGCCCCGGTGGCCCCTGACGCGATTCAGCCGAGCCGGACGATCACTCCTGAGGTGTGGGGAACCAGCGTGCTCGGAACGGGAACAGGTGGCGATCGGTGAGGTAGTTCAGCACGCGGCGGGCTTCCGTGAAATGTTCGGCCATGTCAGCAACCAGACGAGTGGCGCGGGTCTGAGGCGCCAGCGAAGCCCGTACCGCCAGCCCGTACCATCGCTGGCCCAGGTGTTCGAGCAGTCCCATTCCGCCGCGGGTGGCGAGCATCTCGGCGAGATCCTCACGTCCGGCCGAATCGAGCGCCCGGGACAACCTTTCCACCTCAATCGGAGCAAAACCCCGAGTCGCGGCATGGTCCGGGAACACACCGGCGAGGAACAGGGCGAGGTCACCCAGTCTTCGGTACAGCCCAGCACGCTCCTGGGCCGGCAGTACCTCGAAGAGAGAGGCCATGCGGGCCATGTCGAGCTCACTGAACCGCTGCCGCCGCCAGCCCCGGCGCGTGTGCCTCCACAGGCTGCCGCTCGTCACGTGGGTGTAGGAGGCCAGCAGTTCCGCCAGGAAGAAACGCCGCGACGGGTCGGAGAGGAAGCTGAGCAGGTCACCCGTGCCGAACACGGGGAGACGTTGACGTGGCCCCGCCCACTCCTGCACGAACTTCACGTTCCCAAGCTCCTGCAGGGCCCGATGCAGCGTCACGGTGAAGAGGAGGAAGGGCGAGACCCCGAGGAGGGAGTCGGGCTCGTAACGCTCTCCGAGCACGGCCTGGAGGGTGTCGGGATGGGTAAGCACCCTCTCTACGAGAGCAGGGTCGGCGCGCAGGCGCGCCACCGCTCGCGCTGGATCGGCCGGGTCGAGCCGGGCCGACCGGGCGAGCAGGAGGAGGTCGCTCTCGGTGAGGTGCTCGAGGTAGTCCAACCCATCAGATGGCGCCAGCATGCCCCGATCGTAAAAGGAAGAGACTGCATTGCGCAGCGATTCGGCGTCCGGACGCCGTCAGCCGTAGATGCAGGCTGCAACTATCGACAGCGTCGGAGCTGGTGGTATACAGGCGGGCCGTTTCATTGGGAGAGGCCTCCGCTGGCAGGGAGAGGAAAACGTGACTCGACGCGTCGCTGCACTGGTCCTGGCGCTCGTCTTCGTTTCGGGCCTTGCCCCGGGTGCATCTGCCCAGCCCGCGGAGCCCAGCCATGTTCGCGGTGCCCTGCCCGGCTTCGAGAACAACCTCACACCCTTCACCATCACTTTCGGCAGCCTGCCCTACACGCACGACTTCCTCATGCTCGTCTACGACACGCTGTTCTGGTCCCAGGTGAAGGAGGACCCCGAACCGTGGCTCGCCGAGGCGGCCACCCCATCGGAGGATTTCAGGACCTGGACGGTGACACTCCGCGAAGGGGTTGTGTGGCACGACGGCCGGCCGCTCACCGCCGAGGACGTGAAATTCAGCTTCGACTACTACCTGCGCGCTCCCGGCGCCTCGGGCCGCTACGCCCACCACGTGTCCGACGTGCCACCCTTCGACCGGGCGGAGGTGGTGGACCCGAGAACCGTGCGCCTGCTCTTCCGTGCGCCCGCCCCACAGTTCAAGATCATGCCGGGTGGGGACCTGCCGATCATTCCAAAACACGTGTGGGAGACGGTGACGGAACCGACCAAGGCGTCCGCGGACCTGCCCGTCGGATCCGGGCCCTTCAAGGTGGTCGAGATCGTCCCCGACCAGCGCTACCGCTTGCAGGCCAACGAGGCGTACTTCAAGGGCAAGCCGACCGTCGACGAGCTCGAACTGCCGATCGTGAAGGACCCAGCCGCCGCCTTCGCGGCTCTGCGCACCGGCGAGGTGGACTTCGTGGCCCGCAACGTCCCTGCTGAGCTGGGCGAGGAGTTCGCCTCCAACCCGGACCTGAGGGTGGTCAAGGGGACGAAGTTCGAGTCGACCCAGCTCTATTTCAACGCCCGCAAGCCCCCCTTGACCGACCCCAGGCTGCGGAAGGCCATCAGTCTCGCCATCGACAGTCAGGCCCTCGTCGACACGGTCATTCTCGGCCGCGGTCGACCCGGCGTCGACAGCTTCATCCACCCCGACTCTCCATGGGCTCTGCCCGCGGCCTCTCACGAACACGATCAGGTCGCTGCGGCCGGCCTGCTAGACGGCGCGGGGTTCTCGGCACGGGACGCCGATGGAGTACGGAAGGCGCCCGACGGGTCACGGCTGGAGTTCCGCGTCCTCGTCTCTTCCTTCGAACCCCAGGACATCCGCGCAGTGCAGCTCATCGCCCAGCAGGTGGCCCCCATCGGGGTGAGGCTCGTGCCCGAGGTGCTCGACCCCGCCACGCTTCGAGAGCGCCGACGCGCTCCGGAGGGGCAGGTCCCGACCTACGACGCCTACGTGTCCACCCTCGAGGCGCACGCCCACGTCGACCCCGACGGTCTCTACTACTTCTTCCACTCGCCCGGCCCGAAAGGGTTCGGGGCCACCATCACCGGCTACGGCAACCCGACCTTCGACACCCTCGTCGAGCGGGCAAGCGCGGCCGGGTCGGCTGAGCGCCGACCGCTGCTCGAGGAGGCGCAACGTATCCTCGCCAGCGAGACTCCAGTTGTGGTCTTCTGGTACCGCGACGGCGAGTACGCCTACCGTCCGGCCGCCTACGACGGCTGGTTGTCGGACTTCGGTCACGGCATCTTCACGAAGCGCTCCTTCCTTCCCGACTACGCGACTCAGTCGGGAAGGGCCGGGGAGGGCGCCCCTTCGGGTGACACCGGGACCGGTTCAGTCTGGGTGTGGGCGGTGGTCGCGGTGGTTGGGCTCGCTGTCGTCGCCGTGTTCGCCCTACGCCGCAGAAGAGGAGCCGAGTTCGAAACGTGAGGATGGCCCGACATGCGGTGATCTCACTACTCGTCTATTCCGGGTTGCTGTTCGCGCTCGTCGTGCTGAACTTTGCCCTCCCGAGAGTGGCACCGGGTGACCCGATCGACTACCTCCTCCCACCGGAACAGGCCGGAGCGCTGACACCGGAGCAACGCGACCAGGTGCTCGCCCAGTTCGGCCTGGATCAGCCGGTCGAGGTCCAGTTCGGCCGCTACCTGGCGGGTCTGGCACGAGGCGACCTCTTGTACTCGGTCCGCTACGGACGGCCGGTCAGCCAACTGCTGGCCGAGCGGCTGGGATGGTCGGTCTTGCTCGTCGGGGGCGCGGTCGTGGTCTCCACGCTGATTGGCACGCTGCTCGGCTTCCGATCGGCCTGGCGCCGGGGCACGATCGGCGACGCGGGGGTGCTCGGCGGCGTCATGCTCGTGGACTCCATGCCGGCCTTCTTCGTCGGCATGCTGTTCATCCTGTTGTTCTCCGTCCACCTCGGCCTGTTGCCCACCTTCGGGGCACTGCCGCCGGGTCACCCGACCGGCCTTGCGCTGCTGAGCCAGGCGGGCCAGAGGCTCCTCTTGCCGCTGGCAACGCTGACGCTGGCCAGCCTCGGCCCCGTCTACCTCGTCGCCCGGTCCGCGCTCGTGTCCGAGTTGCAGGAGGACTATGTGCTCATGGCCGAGGCCAAGGGCCTCGCGGATCGTCAGGTGCAGCGTCACGCGCGTCGCAACGCGCTCCTGCCGGTGTCAACGGTGACGCTGCTCGGCCTGGGGACCCTGGTCGGCGGCGCCACGGTCGTCGAGACGGTGTTCTCCTACCCGGGTCTGGGGCGGCTCATCTATGAAAGCGTGCTTGCCCGCGACTATCCCGTCCTGCAGGGCGCCTTCCTGCTCCTGGCGATGAGCGTCGTGGCGGCGAACTTCCTCAATGACCTGCTCTATCCGGTGCTGGACCCGCGCGTGCGACGTCCCACCGTGACCGGCGCCTGAGGCCATGGCGCTTTGGCTTGGCATGAGCCCGCTTGAGCGGCCGGTCGAACTTCCGCCTGCGTCCCCGCTGTCCGCTGCGGATGCGGGTCCGCGGCCCAGGACACGCCCCTCCCCGGCGAAGGTGCTCGGCTTCCTCGGAGCCGCATGCATCATCGTCCTCGTGGTCCTGGCGTTCCTCGCGCCTCTGCTCGCTCGCCACGACCCTCAGCTCTCCACCGGTCGGCCCTTCGAGCGTCCAGGCGCGCGCCATCTGCTCGGCACGAACGACGTCGGCCAGGACCTGCTCGCCCAACTGCTGCACGGAGGGCGGGTCTCGCTGAGTATCGGCGTCATGGCAGCCCTGCTCGCGGTGGTCGTCGGGCTCGCCGTCGCGTTGCTTGCCGGTTATCACCGGGGCCGGCTCGAGACGGCCCTCATGAGACTCGTCGACCTGACCCTGGCTCTGCCATTTCTCGTGCTCGTGATCGTGCTGGCAGCCTTCTTCGGACGCAGCCTCTTAACAACCGTGGTGGTTATCGGGGCCGTCATCTGGGCCCGTCCGGCTCGGGTGCTGCGGTCGCACGTTCTGAAGGTGCGCGAGTTCCCGCACGTCGTCGCGGCCCAGGCCATGGGAGCCTCTTCGTGGCGTGTCATCGGCCACCACGTGCTGCCCCGCACGGCGCCACTGGCCGCCGCGCAGTTCGTGCGCGCGGCCAACATCTCCGTGCTCATCGAGGCCTCACTTGCGTTCCTGGGCCTCGGTGACCCCGACCGTGTGAGCTGGGGCACGACCCTCTTCTTCGCCAACGCTCGCAGCGCCTTTCTCACCGACGCCTGGCTGTGGTGGATCCTTCCGCCGGGAATCGCTCTCACCGTGGCGATCGTCGGGTTCGCTTTCCTCGGCTACGCCGTCGAAGACTGGGCGGACCCGCGCCTGTCCCGCAGCGGCCCTCGCCGTGTCCGCCGTCCAATTGGTCGTCGCAGAACGCATCGACAGCAGGAAGGGGGGAGCGCCCGCACCGGATCGGCCTCGGCGCAAACGGTGGAGGCGCCAAGGGGACCGGTGCTCGAGGTGCGTGGCCTCGTGGTCAACTACCGCTCGCCCCAAGGCCAGCTGCGTGCGGTGGACGACGTCAGCCTGACCGTGCAGCCTCGCCGCATCATCGGTCTCGTCGGGGAATCGGGCAGCGGCAAGAGCACCCTCGCCATGGCCCTCACGGGCCTGCTACGCCCACCGACGCAGGTGGTCGCTGGGGAGGCTGTGCTGAAGGGGCGTCAAATCAGCTTGAGACGGCGCAGCGAGTTGGCGGCCGTCCGAGGGCGGGAGGTGGCGCTGATCCCGCAGAACGCCCTGAACGCGCTCAACCCCGCCTACACGATCCTGCGGCAGGTCGCGGAAGCGGCGAACCTGACCCGCAAGGACAATCACCAAGCCGCGAGGAGAGCACGGCAACTCCTCGAACTGGTAGGCATCCCCGCGACTCGTCACCGCTCGTTTCCCCACGAGTTGAGCGGCGGCATGCGGCAGCGCGTCGTCATCGCCATGGCAATCGCGAATGAACCCGCCCTGCTCGTCGCAGACGAGCCGCTCACCGGACTGGACGTCGTCACCCAGGCCCGCATCCTGCGACTCCTGCTCGATCTCCGGGAGAGGTTGGGACTGGCGATGCTTCTCATCTCGCACGACCTGCCACTCGTCTCGCGGGTGGCAGACGACCTCCTCGTGCTCTATGCGGGTCGGTGCGTCGAAGCCGGCCCCACCGGCGTCGTGACGTCCGCTCCAGCCCACCCTTACACGCGCCGGTTACTCGAGGCTTTCCCGAGCCTTCACGGCCCCCGTCAACGCCTGGCGTCGATCGCGGGCGAGCCTCCCGACCTGCTCCGCCTGCCGTCAGGCTGTCCCTTCGAGCCGCGCTGCCCATATGCAGTAGATGTGTGCCGTGAGGTCACTCCCACGCTGTTCGAACAGCCCGCCCCCGGCCATCGAGCGGCCTGTCTCCTGCGGACGGCATCGTGAGCGGCTCTTACTTGTCCCGCCAGCGGTCTTGTCAGTCCCCACCCTCCGGGCCTGCGGCCCTCCCCCGGGCAAGCCAAGAGCGCTCTCCCACCCAAGTCCTCGAACTCATCGAGGTGTCGAAGACCTTCTCCAGCCGTCCTCGCCTCGGAGGCCGAGCGGCCTCGGTGATCGCCGTCCGGGGGGTGAGTCTCTCGCTCGAGGAAGGCGAGATCGTCGCGTTGGTCGGCGAGAGCGGAGCGGGGAAGAGCACGGTTGGGCGTCTCATCCTCGGGCTCGAACGTCCCGATGAGGGCAGCGTGCGCCTCGAGGGGGTGGATCTCGCTCGCCTGTCCGGACGAGCTCTGCGCCGGGCACGTCAGCGGATGCACCTCATCCTCCAAGACCCGTACGAGTCACTGCACCCGGGGATGCGGGTGGGCCGCGCCGTCGCCGAGCCGCTCGCGATCGCCGGCGTCACTAGCCATGAGCGCCGGGCCCGAGCTCTCGAGGCACTCAGGGAGGTGGGGCTCGTACCGGCCGACCACTTCGTCGGACGGTTCCCACATGAGCTGTCCGGGGGCCAACGCCAGCGTGTCGCCCTCGCCCGGGCGTTCGCCGGCCGCCCCCGCCTGGTCGTCGCCGATGAGCCGACCTCGATGCTCGACGCCTCCCTGCGAGCGGGCATCCTCGAGCTCATCCTGGGAATCCGGGAACGGCTCGGCACGGCCTTCGTGTTCGTCACCCACGACTTGGCGCTCGCCCGTTACGTGTCGGATCGCATCGCCGTCATGAGGGATGGGGTAATCGTCGAATGTCGCGACGGCGAGCGTCTCGTCAACGACCCGCGAGAGCCCTACACGCGGGCCCTGCTCGCGGCGAGCGAGGGCGTGCGACTAGAAGAGGAGACGTCGTGACCCGTATGAAGCTGATCTTTTTCGCCTCGGCCGACCCTGCAGTTGATCCCAAGCCGACGTGGTCGGCCTACCACTTCGCAGAGGTGGCGAGCCGCGCCGGGCTCGAGGCGGAGGTGCGCCTGGCCGGTGACGCGGTCCGGGTCGCCCTGCCCGACGTGATCGCCGCCACCCCTCAGGGTGACGAGTTGCGCGGGAAAGTCGTCCGTCCTGCCGCCCGGCCCTTCGTCGTCTCGCTCTGACCGGGGTGTCTCGACACCCGTGGGGTGTCGGACGATGACCTCGCAGCCATCGGCGGGGTCCCACGGGAACTGGCGGACATCCTCACCGAAGTGGCGGAGGGCAGGTCGAACCTCATCTACCTCGGTTGAGCTGGGTGGGTTGCCACGCCGAACTCGGATGGGACCCGCCATACCAGAAGGCCGTGGAGCCGTACATTGCCTGCCACTCGTTCGTGCCTCCGTGCTCGATGCCGAATCGCAGTCCCGTGCGAAAGGAAATGGCGTCGGAGATCATGAGCCTATAGGCGGCGTCACACTCGAAAGCGCAGCCGTGCCCCTTGAACTCGTGGGCGGAATGGCCATTGGAGAAGTTGGAGAAGGGGCCGCGGTGGAAGTAGAAGCCGGCTTCGTAGAAGTCCTCGGTGCCGGTGCCGTGGACACTCGGGTTGGGAGAACCGTCGACGTAGGCCCGTTCGTCACCCTCCAGGTAGCCGCGCATGCCGGCCGTGCCGCGGACGAGGGTGGTTGGGTCCAACAGATGGAGCGGCTGGACCGGTCCCTCCATCGTGTGGGAGACGCCCACGAACTTGCCCTCTCCCGCGGTGTCAACGAAAGGCCAGTCGAGGGTGGGCACGGTGGGCCCACGCCGAGCGGTCGCGTGGAAGTAGCCGACCACGCCTTCCCGCAGACGCCGGGCCCAGATTCGGTCGAGACTCGAGGACACCTCCAGACGTCCCAGGTCGACGGGGACATTCGATTCGTTGAAGAGCTCCACCGCGGCGCCGCGCGCATAGGGCATCGGCCACCAGGACGAGTACCAGCCTTCGGGGTCGAGATCGAAGAGCAGCGCGGAGACGGGATACTCGCCGAGCCCCGAGCCGAAGAACTCGCCGATGGGTGCGTCCACGGTGCGCCGCCCGTCGAACGTGATCCGAAGCCTGATACCACGCAGCAACGAATCGGACTCGCTGACGAGCTCCTCGGGAGGGTCCACGGGCGGGAGGGCTGGCGCCGTCTGGAGCTGGATCGTGTCGCTGCGTAGCCACCTGCCATCGACCAGGGAGTCGACCCAGTACGTCGCTCCTGGCTCGAGCAGGAGGTCGGACAGCGTCAGCGTCGAGCGACCCGCGGTCGCCGTGGCAGGGATCGCTGCAACCTGGACAAGGTCGTGGCTGCCTGGCTTTCTGCGGGGCGGGGAGAACAGCACCACTTCGTTGCCGTCGACGAGGGCCGGTGCAAGTTGCGCACCCCCTGCGGCTTCGGCCTGCCGCGTGATTCGAACACCAGCGTTGCGCGGGTCGACCGCGAGACCCAATTTGCCGGACCCGGCCGGACCTATCGGAAGACCGTTGGCGAGTAGCTGCGGTGTGGGACCTGGCCCCACGACCTGGGGGAGCACCATGCGCAGCGCGGTGATGAGGCCTGGGCCTTCGAGCTGCACCCTGGTCGTCTGCCCCGGCAGCAGCGAGAAGTCCTGGCCAAGGGTCGTTGCGGCAGCCTGTTGGGGTTTCGGGTCTTCCGTGCCCGCTGATCGGAGGAGGGCAACGACATCCGCAGCCTGGTCATTCGGGTCGAATGTCTCCACACCTTCCGCATCTGCGAAGACGCGGAAGGTGACGTGGTAGAAGAACGGGTTGTGCTCGGTTTCGACCAGCATGGACCGGCGGAACGGCATCGGCACTTTGAGGTACACCCCGCCCGAGCTCCGATCGGCATCGGCCACGAGGGGGAACGCGAAAGGTGGCCCCAGCCTTCCGGCCACGACGTCGGCCATCGGAGCATCGATCACCGTCTGCCCGTCGAGCACGACGCGGAGCTTGCCGTTGGGGACGACGTCACCGGGTTGGCGACCCGAGTCCGCGCGGGTGGACCAGATCGAGGCGATTTCACCCGCCCCGATGTGCTCGGCGATGACGCACCCCGAGGCCGAGTGACGAAGACACGAGTACGTGCCGAGAAAGCCGTCGTTGTTGCCTCCGTCACGGTCGAAGCTGGAGAACTGTCGCGTTTCCACGCCCCGAGTAAGCTCGGGGAGCCGGTCCAGCTGTCGGTAGCTATCCCATCCGGTGGGCCCTTTGCCTCGTGACGTCACCTCCTGGGATGCGGGGAGGACATCCGCGCCCCGAGGCTGGGCGCCGGCAACAGGAGCTCCGACCATCGCAAACGCGAGCGCCCCGAGGAGCGCGCCTCCTCCCAGTTTTCGCCCCACGCCCCCTCCAACCCCTCAGTGTGTGCTGCGAGTCAGCACCGCCTTGCAGCCCTTGCCCGACGAAAGCGACAAATGTAGCAAAACACCCTCGCCGGGCCCGGCGAGGGCGCACGGGGCGGGCGGTGCCTCTCTCCCATCGCTCGTCCCGAGAAGGCGGGTCGGGGCGGCGGATCATCCGGTGTCGGGAGGACCCAGGCTGAACGGGTACGCAACGGAGAAGGGGGACAAGACACGCTCGGCAGTCAGCCCGACCCCGACCCGCTGCCGAGTCAGGAAGAGGACCGCCTTCCCGCCGCCTGCGGCGGCGTCCCCGGTCCAACCGCTCTCATCACGAGGGGCGCTGTGCGGAGGCCCCCTCAGCCAGTCCGTTGTGTCGCAACCGTGCACCTGGCAGGGCCGGAGCGGAGGAACGGCGCCGGTACCAGATTCCCCGCACATAGGCGCGACGGTCAGACTCGAGGAGTCCACCCCAGATGCCGAAGGTTTCGCCGTTCATGATGGCGGCCTCGAGACACTCCTGGCGCACCTCGCAGACCGCACAGTAGGCAAGCGCCTGTTGCTGATCGCGTTCGTTGGGGGAGAAGAACAGGTCGACGTCCGCTCCACGGCAGGCAGCCCTCTCCTCCCAGGTCCCCTCGGGGCCGGGACGATGTTGGGTCCCGACGACGGGGGGACAGGGCTCGAGGGCGGCGGCACCGCCCGAACCGTTGTTGGCCGAGCCGATCGCGCCTGCGCCGTTCCGCCCCGCGCCATTCCTCCCTAGGCCGTTTCTCATCCGTTTCGGCCTCCCGTGCGGTCGCTGGCGGGCGGCTGGAGACACGTTGGGCTCCTGCTCGGCTCCCGCGCGTCTGCGCGGGTACCGACCGGCCAACTCAGACAGAAGTACGACCCGGCGATCAAAAAGCTGTCTGAGGGCTGGCGTTCTCAACCACCTCGACGGTACTGAGGCAGACGCCCACCGTGGACGTCCAATTGATCAGGCCGGGCGTGGCAGGGTGTGTGACTCTGACTTGTCGTCCGGCCCGTTCGTCCAGGTTCGGCACCTGTCCTCCACGGTGGGACGGGGCACCTTTGAGAAGCGGCACCAAGGCGATCCATGGGCGACATGCTGAAGCTGCTGGCAGGAAGCTCGAACGTTCCGCTTGCGACGGGGATCGCCGAGGCTCTCGGGCTAGAACTGGGCGCATGCGAGGTCTCGCGATTTCCTGACGGGGAGCTCCGTGTCGACATCCAGACGGAGGTCCGAGGAGACGACGTCTACCTCCTGCAGTCGACGGGGCCCCCGCCCCACGATCACCTCGTCGAACTCTGCCTGCTCGCTGACGCGTGCCGGCGGGCCGGCGCCGGTCGGATCACCGCCGTCGTGCCGTACCTCGTTTATGCGCGGCAGAACCGTCGCACGGGGCCCGGCGAGCCGATAAGCGTCCGGGTGGTCGCGGACCTTCTCACGGCGTCGGGCGTGGAGCGTCTGGTCGTCGTCGACCCTCACACGCCTGACATCGAGGCGATCTTCGACATACCCGTCCTGAGCACGACCGCGGTGCCGGTTCTCGCGTCCGCTCTCGCTTCCGAAGTGGGCGAAAACGCCGTCATCGTCGCCCCCGACCTCGGTGCGGTGAAGCTTGCGGAGCAATACGCCGCTCACCTGGACCAGCCGGTGGCGATCATCCGCAAGACCCGGGTATCAGGAGAGGAGGTCGAGGTCAAAGCGGTGATCGGGGACGTCCGGCAGCGCACTCCCATCATCGTGGACGACATCATCAGCACAGGTGGGACGGTCGTATCCGCGATCGGCGCCCTGCTCGAGGCCGGCTGCGCCTCGGACATCTTCGTGGCCGCGAGCCATGGACTGATCGTTGCCCCTGAGCGGCTCGAAGATGTGCCTTTGCGCCGCCTCATAGTGAGCGACAGCGTTCCACCTCCGTCCAACCTGCCGCTTCCGAGCAAGGTGGCGACGATCGCCGAGCTGCTGGCCGAGACGATCAGACGCCTCCACCGTGAGCGGGCGCTCGACGAGATCCTCGCTCTGGGCTGAGAGACTCGCCGGGCCGTCCGCCCGCTCATCCCTCCACCCCGGCTCTTCGGGACACGGCCGGGAGTCGGTCCGTTCGAAGGGTGGTGGCTCGCCAGCTCACCGGTCGCCGCCGACGCTGGGTGGGCGTAGGGTCGAAGCTCGAGGGAACGAGGACCGGGAGACTGTCGTGCACGCCGAGCTGATGGCCCTGGCCGACGAGGCCTTCGTGAAGTCCCTCGCCGCCAACCCTTTCGAAGCCACGCTGCTCGGATTCCACGACTTCGATCATGAGGTACCGGACCTCTCCGAGGCGTTCGAGGAGCGACGACGTGATGAGCTCGACGACATCCTCCGCCGGGCTGCGAAGCTCGATTCCGAGGGGCTGGAGGGGGAGGATCGCGTCACGCACGGAACCCTGCTGTTCGAAGTCCGCTCGCAGCTTCTGGCCCTCGACGCCAAACTCATCGAGTTCGGGATAAGCCCGACGATCGCGGGCACGCACGTCCAGGTCCTCCAGCTCGTGCCCAAGGCCGTTCTGGCCTACCCCTCGCAGGCCGCCGCCTACCTCGAGCGCTGCTCGAAGCTCGACCGCTTTCTCGATCAGGCAGCGGAACGCCACTGCCGGGGCGCATCTCGCGGCCGCACCCCACCCGCGCGGGCCGTAACGGGAGCGATCGACCAGATAGAGCGCTACCTGGCCGCGCCCGTTGAAGACGACCCGCTGTTGAGTCCGGAACCGTCGCTGGGAGGCGCTGCTGGCAGCAGCTGGAGGGAGGAGCTCATCGCAGTCGTCAAGCGCGTGGTACGTCCAGCGATGGCGCGCTACCGCGACCGCATCCGCGACGAGGTCCTCCCACGGGCCCGCCCCGACGATCGCAGCGGGCTCCGCTGGCTTCCTGACGGCGTGGAGATCTACACCCACGCGATCGAGCGCCACACCACGACGGCCCTCGGCGCGGAGGAGATCCATCAGCTCGGCCTCGACCTCGTCGCAGCCCTCGCTGATGAGTACCGTCACCTCGCCCGAGACGTGCTCGAGACGTCCGACCTGAGCCTGATCTTCAATCGGCTGCGTAACGACCCCACACTGCGCTTCGAACATAGCGAACAGGTACGCCGGGCAGCGGAGGAGGCGCTGGCACGTGCCGAGACTGCTGCATCAGCGTGGTTCGGACGACTTCCCCGTGCCAGTTGCATCGTCAAGGAGATTCCCGCCGTCGAGGCCCCCGAAGCGCCGATCGCCTACTACTTTCCGCCTCCCGGGGATGGTTCTCGTCCGGGCATCTACTGGGTCAACACCTATCAGCCGGAGACCCGCACCCGCTTCGAGTGTGAAGCGCTTGCTTTTCACGAGTCCGTCCCAGGCCACCACCTCCAGTGTGCGCTTGCCCAGGAACTCGACCTGCCCCGCTTTCGCCGCTTCAGCTTCATCAACGCGTATGTCGAAGGCTGGGGGCTGTACGCGGAGCGCCTCGCCGACGAGATGGGCCTCTACTCGAGTGACCTCGCACGCCTCGGAATGCTGTCGATGGACTCCCTGCGTGCCGGCAGGCTCGTGGTCGACACCGGGCTACACGTGAAAGGCTGGAGCCGCCAACGGGCGGTGGACTTCCTGCGCAGCAACAGCCCGCAGGCTCTGAACAACATCGACAACGAGGTCGACCGCTACATCGCCTGGCCGGGTCAGGCTCTCGGCTACATGATCGGGCGCCTCGAAATGGGCAGGCTGCGCGACCACAGCCGCATGCGGCTGGGATCACGCTTCGACGTCCGGACCTTCCACGATGTCGTGCTCGGCCACGGCGCTATCCCGCTCGGGGTACTCGGCGAGGTCGTGGACGACTGGATCGCTTCACAGGCCGCGACGTGAAAACAGCCGCCATTGCTCCCAGTCAAGCGGAGCCCTGAACCTCCCTTGTCGACAGCCGCAAATGCGCGCTGGACACGGACTCTTCAGCCTGATACCGCCCCGTGGCCTCCCATTTCCCGCTCGGATACTGCCCGTGTTCACGCCTACCTCAGCGGAAACCTCACGAAAAACAAGGCCTAGAGCTCCGAGACGTGAACCGCTTTTCCACACCCTTTCTGGGTTCTGTCTCGAAAATGTCGTGGGACGAACGTATGTTCGGGGCATGGATATCGACGCGACTTCTCAGCCTCCCTCCGAGCCTGCGCTCCGGCCTGAGGGGGAGGTGAGCCTGGCGGAGGGTGCGGGGCTCCTGGCGGAGCTGTCGGAGACGCTACGGGACATGCAGCAGGCCACGGCGGAGGCGGTGGACCTGGCCGGGCGGGTGCAGCGCGCCGGGGTGGTGGAGGTCATCGAGGGCCTGCCCTTGGAGTTGCTGCTGGCACTCGAGCACCGCATCGTCTCCTGCGATGCCCGCATGCTCCTGGAAGCGGCGCGGGTGCTCGGACGCATGCCCGTCACCAAGGCGCTGTTCGCAGAAGGCCGCCTCTCGTGGGGTCAGGTCCGGGGCATCGTGGCGCGTCTGCGCCGCCTGCGGGTCGACGACCTGCAGGGCATCGACGAACGGGTGGAGGCCTCGCTGGATGTGGTGGACAAGTACTCGCCCGACGAGCTCGTGTGGGCGGTGGAACGCGTCGCCGACGAGGTCGACGGTACGCGCAAGGTGGAACGTCGCGAGCAGCGCTAAGTGGAGGCCAGCTTCCTCGCGGTTCAGCCGTCGTTCGACGGCTGTGTGCGCCTGTACGGCGAACTTGACCCGGTAGCGGGCG
>JBHELG010000052.1:0-3493 GCA_046263195.1 Nitriliruptorales bacterium
CTCGATGGCCCCGTCGATGACGGCGAAGCGGGAGAAGCCCGCCACCGTGGACAGGCGCCGTCCGATGGTGGCGGGGGCCAGGCCCCGCTCCTCCATGGAGCGGAGCCCACAGCTCGACGTGGCCCCGTTTGGCGGCGAACACCTCGAGGCCGCACTGGGCGCACCAGGTGAAGTACTGGCGCAGGTCGGTGGCGTAGCTGACGCGAGTGGCGCCCGAGTAGCGGGCCCAGGAACCCGGCGATGGCCAGGCGGGCCTCGTCGAACAGCGGCGGCGTCACCTTGACGACGGTGGTGGACATCGAAGGACCTCCATTCCGGTCGGGGTCTCCCACTACGTCGTCGTACGGTTCAGCTCCTCCTCGCCGCCGACGGCCTTCCGGCCCCAACAGCAGCCACGGACGAACCGAAGACTTGCCGTGCCGGCGCTTCTCTTCTTGGAAGCGAAGGCAGGGTCCTCGCAGGGCCCCGCGGTTAGAGTCGGAGTGGGCCCGGGCGTTGTCCGACCGAAGAGCCGGCATGAAGAGGGTGAAAGCCGGCCGCCCTGGAAGGGCGAGAGCCCGCAGGAGCGGTTCCCTCCTTGACACCCCGGGCCCGACACTCGGATGCGCGGCGATGACGGCGGTGCAGCCGACAGAAACGGCACTTTCCGCTCGGCTTGTCCGGACGAAACGGGATGCCCCGTCACGGAGCCGAGCCAAGCGGTGCTCTGTCCGGGCCCTTCTCCAGGCGAGAAGGCCTCTTGCGTTCTCTCTTGGCCTCATGTATCTTGACATCAAGAGATTCCGAAGGAGACATCATGATCCTGTCTGTTGCCCACAGAGTCGCTGACTTCGACAGCTGGAAGCCGGTGTTCGACGAGCACGACGCCAGCCGCAAGGCGCATGGCGCCATCGGCCATCGGGTTCTTCGTCGCAGCGACGAGTCCAACACCGTGATGGTGCTCACCGAGTTCGGCGACCGGTCCCAGGCGGAGGCGTTTCTTGCCGATCCTTCGCTTCGTGCCGCCATGGGCCGGGCCGGCGTCGAGGGCGTGCCGGAGATCACCTTCTGGGAGGTCGCAGACGAGGTTGGCTACTCGTCGATCGGCGTCTAGCCCGCCTCGCTCGGGGGACGCGCACGCCTTGAAGCGGGCCCCTGTCGCCAACGCACCCGAAGCGTTCCGAGCCGAGTTCCCGGGCGGGAATCCGTGGGCGAACCAGGCGATGCGCAACCTGGTCCGACTCAGCGACGTGCTGGTCGACGCGGTCAACCGTCGCCTTCGCGTCCATGGCTTGCATCTGGCGACGGCCCAAGCCCTGTCTGTGCTCGACGGGGCGGATCACGCGTTGACCCCAAACGAGATCGGCGAGCATCTCCACCTGACGAGCGGCACGGTAACCACGGTGATCGACAGCCTTGAGAAGCGCGGTCTGGTGGAGCGCCAGCCCCACCCCGAAGACCGACGCAAGGTCCTCGTGTCGATCACCGATGCAGGCCGAACGGTGCTCGACCGCTACTTGCCGGAGGCGGTGGCTATTCAGACCGCCATGCTGGGCGGCCTCAACGACGATGAGCTTCAGACACTGAGCGAGTTGTTGACCCGCGCTCTGCGCTCCACCGACGGCATCGACCCCCACGCCGTCGCCGAGGCGGCCGCGCCACGCCGGCGGGGTCGTCCATCCCGATGAGCCAGCGCGGAGTCGTCGATCCGATTGGCCAGACCGAGTCGGGCAACCCGATCGGAATTTGACGAACCATCGCTCGGCATACGGACGCGAAGGAGAGGACGCCGTGGGTCAGGGCCGTCCTGACGCTGCCGACCGGACGTGAAGGGCTCCCTCAACGACTGACGATGGGGCGAGCGTCACTTGCCCATGCGAGCGAGAATGCCGGGACGGCGTCGCCGTCGCCCGACCCTGGGCGGGCGGGAACGGCCTCCGCCGTCGTTACCGGCCGGACAACCCCGATGGCGGACCGACACAGTGCGGCACCTATCGTTCGCCCTCTGGGTCAGGGTCGGTGTGTGCGAGGTCGGATGCCTCCAGCTCCTCACCTACCGCGAGTGCCCACTGAGCAAGTTCGTCACCCTGCTCGGCTTCATGGCCAAGGACAGGCACGTCGACTGCGTCGTCTTCGTCTTGCTCGGCAGGTCCATTTCCTTCCACTCGTGCATTCGTAGCCCGCGATCGACAGCTTCGAACAGGGCGGCCGAGAATTCGGCACGTACTGCTCGGGCTGTCAGGCTCTGCAGGTGCCCGATTTGCCGCCGCGAGACGCCACAGAGCGCTTCCTCGCGCAGATGGGTCGCCGGGGTCGGCGAATCGACATCCCGTTCGACGTTGACCTCGGGGAACTGGTCGACGGACACAGGGTGATCGCACGCGGCGTGGAGCTGCGTGGATCAGGAGCCGTCTTGCACTACGAGTTCGTCCCTGGGATCGAAACGGAGGAGCAAGACCGCAAGGGCCACTTCTTTTTGTACTGGACGGTTCATGCAACTGACGACCGAGGCACAGAGTACGACGACAGCAATACGGCGGGTTCGATACACGAGGTGGGCGCAGCGTCCACGGCGAGCGTGATGTTGGCGCTCGAGTCCCGCGTGGAGCGACCAGACTGCGACTCGCCTTCGAGCCACCGGAGGGGTGGACTCCCCCGGAGCCATGGCAGCGGGTCATCGTCGTGGACTTGGTCCATCGAGAGAAACTGTGGTGACCACCTGCCCGAGTCCGAGCGGGGATGGGTCGACGCCCGCCTGGCCAAGGCCTTCAACCACCCCGATCCTGCCGCGGGCCTGCGCATGGCCCGCGACCTGGCCCGCCAGCTTGAGACCCGCTGGCCCGACGCCGCTGCCAGCCTGCGGGAGGGGCTGGAGGAGATGTTCACCGCCCGCCGTCTCGGCGTCGGCGACCGCCTGGCCCGAACCCTTACCTCCACCAATCCCGTCGAGTCGATGATCTCGGTAGGGCGCTCCACCACCCACAACGTGAAGCGCTGGCGGGACGGCACGATGGTGAAGCGCTGGGCGGCCGCCGGGATGCTCAACGCCGAACGGGGCTTCCGACGAGTGAAGGGGTGCAAGGAGATGCCCCAGCTCGTCGAGGCTCTCCGCCGTCACGGCCGCGTCGATCCCGCTGTCACACCCTCACGCGAGAATGAGAGGGCCGCATAGCAAGAGGTCGGGCCGTCACCGAACTCCAACAACATTCGGGACACCCTCGCATCTCTCTGCAGCGCTTGACAGTTCGGCGCGTTTCGCCACCCAGCGAGGGTCCGACCGTGTGTTCTCACTGCCGAGACACCACCCGCCATCGACTGCTATCGAGCGCGTCAAGGCGCCGGGATCCCGAACGGCAGACCAGGGTCCCGACTAGGGATTCCACGGGCGCAACAAACGTCTCGGGGCGCGACTGTCATCGCATGACTTCGGTGTTATGACATCCGTCCGGCCAGCCCGAGCGAGCTGATTCTCATCGACGTCCCCCTGCGTTGGCGACCCGTCGGCGTCTGGGCC
>JBHELG010000053.1:0-8991 GCA_046263195.1 Nitriliruptorales bacterium
CACCAGCTGGTAGGGCCAGTACGAGCGCAACCCCACCGTGGCGAACAGGGCCCGCCACAGCACGATCGGCAGGGTCGACCAGTGCTCGTTGTGGGGCACGAACAGGCCCCGCACATCCTCGAGCCGTCGATCGGTGAGAAAACCCCACTCGTCTGCCACGAACCACTGGCCCCTGCTCACCACCACGAGCACAGCCAGGCCGACCACCAGCGTCAGCACATGCACGCCAACCGACCAGCCCTCCGGCACAAACCCGAGCCCCCGCTCGTGAGAAGAGACGGCGACCGGAGGACGGCCCTCGCTCACGACCCCGCTCAATCCACCAACCCTCCGGCAGCCATCCTCCCGCCCTTCACCTCGCCGGTCCGTGCCCGGTCGTGCGATACCCGCGGAGCAATGTCGGGCAGGCGGTCGAGGAAGGGACCGGAAGGGAGATGACGCGCGTTGCTGTCATGCTATGCCCCTGTCCCCAAGGTCCGGGGGCGGTCAAGGAGGGTCAGATGCGGATCTTCGTGGCGGGCGCGACGGGCGCGCTCGGAAGGCGACTCGTTCCCCTCCTGGTCGCCGAGGGACACGAGGTCGCAGCCGGAGCTCGCCGCTTCGTGGCACAGTGCTTTGCCGGGTGGACCTACGCACGCGAAGGCGGCCCGGTGAAGAGCGAGGAAGATCCCCTCGATCCCAACCCTCCCGAGGTCATCGCACCACCCTTGAAGCCATCCGACACCTCGAGGCAAGGTGACGGGGGCCGACCAACTCGAAGGTCTCGTGCTGCGATACGGCTTCTTCTACGGCCCGCTACCTCGATCGGCGAGGGTGGTCCCCATTGGGAGCTGGTGCGCCGACGACGCTTCCCAATCGTCGGCAAGGGCACGGGCGTATGGTCGTTCATTCACGTCGACGACGCGGCCAGCGCCACGCTGGCGGCGATGACGCGGGGCAGCGGCGGGGTCTACAACATCGTCGACGACGAGCCCGCGGCCGTCGCCGCGTGGCTTCCCGCACTCGCCGCCGCGGTCGGGGCGCCGCCGCCGTTGCGTGTGCCGACCTGGCTGGCTCGGCTCGCGGTCGGGGAGGCCGGCGTCTCTCTCATGACGCAGGTCCGCTGCGCCTCGAACGCCAAGGCGAAACACGCGCTCGACTGGGAGCCGGCCTATCCGAGCTGGCGGGAGGGATTTCGCAGGCGTCTTGCATAGCGAGTTCGCCCCGCATGCGCTTGCGCAGCGCTTGCCGTCGCGGCTGCGTGAGGACAGTCGTCGGACCCCATGAATGGACAGGTCCATCAGGGGTTGTCTAAAACAACACCTGTCACTACCGTAAACAAAAGTCACACGACGTAGGGTGATGAGCCTTCGGGCGGTGCGGTGGAGGCGGTGTTGTGAGATCCGGTTCACGGCGGCGATGGCGCAGCTTCGCTGGCGTTGTTTCGGTCGGCGCGCTGATCCTCGCGGGTTCCGCCCACTACACCGTTCGTCGTGGCGACACGCTGTGGGAGATCGGCGCCCGCCACTGCATCTCGGTGAAAGCCCTCGCCGCGGCCAACGGCATCCGCAACCTGCACCGTATCTACCCTGGTCAGCGGCTTGCGCTGCCGAACTCGGCCGGTCGCGGTCCCGCCCAAGGCGGCACCCATCGGGTCTGCCCCGGCGAGAACCTCACGACCATCGCCGCCCGGCACGGCGTGGGCATCTCCGCGCTCGCGGCCGCAAACCACATCAGCGACCGCGATTACATCCAGGCCGGGCAGCTACTCGCCATCCCGAACCGGGCGGGGAGGACGCCCGCACTCCCCGGCCAGGCGGGGGAGACCCACAAGCGCACCGAGCGGGCGAGGCCCGCGCCCCGTCCGGCTTCCCAGACGAAGGCGGAGCGGCTCATCGAGGTGACCGCGCGCCGCTACGGCTGGGATCCCGCGTTGGTCAAGGCCTTGGCCTGGCAGGAGTCGGGTTGGCAACAGCATGTGGTGTCACGGACGGGGGCGGTGGGCATCATGCAGGTGCAGCCGGGTACGGGCGCCTTCGTGTCGCGGAGACTCGTCGGGCGCCAACTGAACCTCACCGACCCTGCCGACAACGTCCTCGCTGGCGTCGCCTTCCTCGACCACCTGGGGGACCTCACCGGGGGAAACCTGCGCTTGACCCTCGGCGGCTACTACCAGGGCCTCGCCTCGATCCGCGCCAACGGCTGGTACCCGGACACCGTCCGCTACGTCGACAACGTCCTCACGCTCAAGCGCCGCTACGACTGACGCGGTCGAACGCCGCTGCTCAGCCTCCGCCGACGTGGAGCACGGCCTTGCCCGCGACGTTGCGTTCGAGCAGAGCACTGATAGCCGAGTCGGCTTCGTCCCAGCCCGCCTCGAGCGCGATCTGCGGATCGAGGTAGCCGGCCGCCACGAGCTCAGCCAGAGTCCTGAGGTCACGTGAGCAGGAGCGGGTGTGGGCGAGCTCGGCGAAGATGAAAAGCCCGTAGATCCGCGCCCTGGGAGCGCCCCGGTACAGCCAGCGGGCGCTCAAGGTCGAGAACTCGTCTGCGCTGTTGCCGAGCGAGACGACGGTCCCACCGGCGCCGATGCGTTGGAAGGCCGCCGAGAGCGTGTCGCCCCCCACCGAGTCCACGACGTGGTCGAACGGCGGCCCCTCCGGCTCGAGGTCGAAGAGGACCTCCTCGGCGCCCAACTCGTCGAGACCCTCGGCTCGACGTTCGCTGCCGGCGAGCGCGGTGACCACGGCGCCGCCATGTCGCGCGAGCTGGATCGCCAGACGGCCCACCCCCCCGGAGGCGCCGGTGATGAGCACCCGATGTCCTACCAGCCACCCTCCGAGCGCCAGCGCCCGGTAGGCGGTGAGCCCGGCGATGGGCAGGGCGGCCGCCTCCGCGAAGCTCACGTCCTCGGGAAGCTCGCCGAGGTATTCGGTCGCGACGGCCACCCGTTGCGCCCACGATCCCGACTGCACGAGCCCGACCACCCGGGTCCCCTCTGCGGGGCCGCTGCCGTCCGCGGCCTGCTCGGCAACGACCCCCGCGAGGTCCCAACCGGCCACATAGCCCTCCGGGTTGTCCTCGAGCCCGCTGATCTCCCCCCGGTTCAACGAAACCGCACGCACCTCCACGACTGCCTCATCGGGTCGTGGTTCGGGTTCGTCAACCTCTCTGAGTTCCACGACGCCGGGCCCCCCCGGCGAGACCACCAGCGCCTGCACATCGTCTCCTTCCCTCGCGTGCCCACAGCTTGCCGAGCGATTTGCTCGAGAGGAACCGCCCCCCGCTCAGGTCTCTCATCCTCCCGGCGCCCGTAGGGTGGGAGGGCGGCCTAGGCGTGCCCGAGGGAGGGCCGCAGGCCCGGAGGGCGGGGAAAGACAAGACCGCCCGTGGGACGACCCAGGCTGCGGGGCCGGCCAGGGAAGCCGGCCGAAGGCCGGCGGGCAGGGCGGGTGGTGTGACCGGAGGGAACATGTCCACTGTGAGCAGGCTCGATGACGACACTGCAGGCACCGTGACGCTCGGCGACCTGGTCGTCCGCCGCCTCGGATTCGGCGCCATGCGACTGACCGGCTCCGGGGTGTGGGGTCCTCCGCAGGACCGGGAAGGGTGCCAGGAGGTTCTGCGGCGTGCGCTGGAACTCGGGGTGAACTTCATCGACACCGCCGACTCCTACGGCCCCGAGGTTGACGAGGAACTCATCGCCGAGACCCTCCACCCCTATCCCGACGATCTCGTCATTGCGACGAAGGGCGGTTTCGAGCGGCCCGGCCCCGGGAGCTGGCGGCCCAATGGCAGGCCGGAGCACCTGCGGCGGGCGTGCGAGGGAAGCCTCGCCCGGCTCGGCGTGGACAGCATCGGCGTCTACCAGCTTCATACGGTCGATCGGGACGTGCCGTTCGAGGAGTCCGTGGGGGCGTTGGCTGACATTCGCGACGAGGGCAAGATTCGCCACGTCGGCCTGTCCAATGTCCGCACCCACCACGTATCGAGCGCCCGCGAGCTCGTGCCCGTCGTTTCGGTCCAGAATCGGTTCCACCTGAGGGACCGCTCCTCGCAGGATGTCGTCGACCTGTGCGAGCACGAGGGGATCGCCTTCATCGCCTACTTTCCCCTCGCGGCGGGTGATCTCGCCCGGGACGAGGGGACCCACGCCCAAGTGGCCGGGCGTCACGACGCCACGCCCGCGCAGGCTGCGCTCGCCTGGCTGCTGGCACGCTCCCCGGTCATGCTGCCGATCCCCGGCACGGCGTCGCTCGACCACCTCGAGGAGAACATCGCCGCCGCAGGGCTCAAGCTCACCCCCGACGACCTCGAGCGGCTAGAGGCTCCTTACTGGACGGGCAGGGCTCCCCCCTAGCCGGATGACCTCGAGCGGCTCAGCCGTTCGACCTAGCGGCCTCAGGTCCGCGAGCCCCCGCTGTGGCCGCCCCTGCCGCGCAGTTCGCTCTCGATGCGTTCGAGACGCTCCACGACCTGCGCGTGCCTCGCCCTCGACGCCCCCACCGCCCGAACCAGCCACCAGATCAGCAATAGGAGGATGACGAGGGGCACCACCAGCAGGACGAGCTCAGGCAAGCCCAGACCAGGCACGTTTCTACCCCCGAGAATCGAGCTGCGCTGCCATTCGGGCCAGAAGACACCGTAGCGGGCGATGTGTCCGCTCGTGGCGGTATTCGATCGCCCCGGCTATCCGAGAGGGCCGAACTGGCCCTCGGTCGGCTCCGCTCAGCAGAACCAGGGTTCGGTCAGCCGCGGTCTCTCCGCCGCGTGGCCGGGGGAGTGGAGTGGGCTACGCAGGAAGCCAGAGGAGCGGAGCGGGGTGTTCAACCCGGAGGCGGCTACGACGCGGTCGCTCACCTCGTTGAAGGTCGACTCGATCGAGGCTCCTTGCGCGACCCTCTCTGCCAACAGCTCGGCGAGGTCGCGCTGAAGACGATCGACCGCGGGATCGGCAGCGGTCCAGGTGAAGGTCAGCCCCTCGGAGTCGTAGGGGCCGAGGTGGGGCTGCAGGTCGGGATGGTCCACCAGGAGCGAGCCCTGCGGCAGCAGCAGCCGGATCGTGTACTGCACCGGGTCCACGTTGCCCACCAGGTCGTGTTCGGCGACGAAGCCGAGCAGGTCGGCAACATCTTCTGTCGTCGTCCACGGGGTGAACGGCAGCCACGAGGGGCGGACCTCGATCCCGTGCGAGCGGAGCAGGCGGACCGCTTGAGCCGCCTGCCGGGACGTGTGGCCCTTGTCCAGCCGGGCGAGGATCTCGTCATTGGTGGTCTCGAAGGCGGAGACGACGAAGAGGCAGCCGCAGGCGGCGAACGTCTCCCACAGCTCGGCATGGTCGAGGATGTGATCGACCTTCGTCGTGCAGTCGAAGGTCAACCAGGGCCAGCGCTCGTGCAGCTCGCGCACGAGACGCAGCGAGTGTGTCGGGCCGTTCAGGAAGTCGGGATCGCCGAAGCTGATGTGACGTGCTCCCATGCCGACGAGCTGGTCGATGTCGGCCAGGATGAGATCGCGGGCGGTTGCCCGGAAGCGGCCGCCGTAGACAGTGGGGACGGGACAGTGGCGGCACTCGTGCAGACACCCTTGCGTGGCCTCGACGTAGCCGACCAGCCGCAGCTCGCCGTCGATGGCGAGCCGGGCGTAGCGGCCGAGCGGTGGGAGCAGGTCTCGAGCCGGCAGCTGATGGGTGCCTCGATCGACGTATATGGTCGGGGGGCTGGCCGGAGGCCGGTGGGCGGGTCGGGTGGTGTGCTGGGCGGTGGGGGCGCCGGGAGGAGCCCCATTCGCCAGCGCTTCAAACCAGGCCACGAGCGGCTGCTCGTACTGCCCGGCGAGCACCCGGTCCGTCAGGCGGCCCACGGTGAGGTCCCGGCTGACCGGGGCGTACAAGCCGTAGAAGACGACCGGGAGATGCGGCCGAACCTGCTTCATGCCGGCCGCGGCACGCAGACCGAGCCGCATGGCGGTGTGCATGGGCACCGAGAACCCCACGGCCTCGGCCCACGTCACGGCCTGCTCGTCCCAGCCCTGCACCGACGTGTCGAGACAGCGGACGTCGTGCCCGGCGCTGCGCAGCGCCGCGGCCGGTGAGGCCAGATGCAGCGGCTGGTGGCCGAGCTCGTAGGTGGAGATCAGGAGAATACGCACGTCCACCGAGGCTACCGGGCAGACACGCGCGATACTGGTGCCATGGTCCGCTACTTCACGCTCGCCGAGGCGTCCGCCCTGCTGCCCGAGGCTCGGCGGCGCATCGAGGAGGTTGCGGCCTTGAGCGGCGAACTCCGGGAGCTGCTCATGGCGCTGCAGAGGGGTGGCGATG
The DNA here is from genome assembly GCA_046263195.1 of Nitriliruptorales bacterium. GTDB lineage: Bacteria > Actinomycetota > Nitriliruptoria > Nitriliruptorales > JAHWKO01 > JBHELG01. The sequence continues at coordinate 6,302 of JBHELG010000053.1, forward strand.
AACCGCCCGGCGGCATACCGGAAGCCAAGGCCCTCGAAGCCCGCGTCCACGAGGGGCTGGAGTGGTTCGAGGAGCAAGGGGTGCAGGTGAAGGGCATCGCCCCGGCCCTGCTCGACTTCCCCGCCCGCGTGTCAGGCGAGGATGTTCTGCTGTGCTGGCTGCAGGGTGAAGAGGAGATCGGCTGGTACCACCGGCCCGAGGCGGGCTTCCTGGGGCGGGCGCCTATCGCCGAGCTGGGGTTGGGACCCGGAGAGGCGACCTGAGCGAGGATCGCTGCCACCGCCGGAGCCTCCTCGCCTCAGCCCCCGGTGACTTCTCAGGTGGTAGCCGGATGCGACCCTGCCCGTTCCAGACGCTCGGCTATTCGTTCCGCCAGCGCGACCACGGTCAGGTTCCTATTCGCCCGGGGGATCGTGGGCATGATCGGGGAGGCCAGGAAAAAGGGCAGCCACCGCATCGAGGCGGAGCTGGCATCCCGAGGAGGGCATCGTGGAGGAGCTGGAGCTCAAAAGTTCTTGGGGTGATCGAAATGCTGGTAAAGGACCCCCACGCTCGACCGCGGATGAAGGGGCTCCTCCCTCCCCTCGTCACTCGCGAGGGGGTGGGGGCCGTCGCAGTGGGGTGCCTCGTGGCAGGGAGGTCCAGGTTCGTCCGTTGCGGGTGATGGTGAACTCGCCGGTTTGGGGGTCGAGATGCTGCTTCCAATCGCGGCGGTGCACGAGGCGGTGCCAGCGGCGGATCAGGAGGGTCAGCTTGTCGGGATGATGATCCCCGCCGTGTTCCTGGGGCTCAATATGGTGCACGTCCGACCAGGGGGCAGGGCCTGTCGACCCCGGGAAGCGGCAGCCCCGGTCGCGTGATCTGACGGCCAGTCGGATGTCGGCGGGAATCTCAGCGGCCTTGGTCTTGGCCGAGACGGCCAAAGGACGCGCCCCGTCGAACAGCACCACTCTGAGGTCCGCGTCGCTGGTCATGGCCTCCACGGTGGCGGCGGTTAGCGTGGGGAGCACGCCGGGGGCGGACAGTTCCACCGCTGCGGCTGTGGTGGGGGTGGCGTTGGCGATGTCGACGTGAGCGACGAACAGGGGCCGGGCGGGGCGGCGGCTGGTGCCGGCGAGCCAGTCGCCGCAGATGCGCATCAGACCCTGGGCACGCTGTCGGGCGCGGGCGGAGGCCTGGCCGGGTTCGCCCCGCTCTCCGTCGGGCGGGCCGCTGGCCGCCTCCAGGGCGTTGAGACAGATGGCGCCCGAGACGGGGTCCAGCTCGCCATACAGCCGCACGGAACCGTCAAAGGAAGGCTGCACGGACAGGAAACTTGCCTCGACCTCCCGCTGCTCGCGCCGTTCGGCCTTGCGTCCCCCGTCGATCTCGTCGGCGGCCCGCTCCACCACCCATATCAGTTCGTCCGGCGAATACTTGTCGATCTGCTCCAGCGAGGCCTGCATGCGTTCATCGACGTGTGGCAGGTCCTCCACCTTCAAACGTCGCAGGCGAGTGACGATGCTCCGAATTTGGCCCCACGACAGCTTTCCTTCGGTGAACAAAGCCTTGGTGACTGGCATGCGCTCCAGCAGCCTCCCCGCCTCCATCATCATGCGAGCGTCCGAGTTGACCAGGCGATGTTCGAGGGCCAGGAGAAGCTCCAAGGGCAGGCCCTCGATAATCTCCGCCACCCCGGCGCGCTGCACTCGGCGAACCAGGTCCACCGCCTCTGCGGTCGCCTGCTGCATACACCTCAGCGCATTCGACAAATCCGCTAGCAGCCCCGCCCCCTCCGCCAAGGAAACCGGCGCTTCAGGTTTCGAAACCTGGGAATCATTGTGGAGATTCGCGTCGATGTTCATACCCGCAACTGTACGCTCAACCTGTGACACGCCGTCCGTGTAAGTCAGCTAAACATGTGGAAAAGAACCAGCGGCACTCCTGCCACTGCGATCACCTCAACGGATTCGACACGCGCTTTTATGCGAGCCTCTTTACGACCATTATCGTCTTCGTGGGCCGCGCACAGCATCCTCGAGGTGCGAGGAGGCAGCGCGGTGTTCCCCCGCCGGGCCCCCGCACCTAAGGTTGAGAGGTCGACCGGGGGTACGCGGGTCCTCGGGGCTGGCGGCAAGGACCCGCCGACGAGACGTGCCGGATCTCAGCGAGAGGAAGAGACGATGGGCGAAGCTCGAGAGGTTTTCGACCGGTTGACCGTGGCGCTCCAGCGGGGCGACCTGGAAGCGGCGGCGAACTGCTACGCCGAGGACGCCGTGGTCGTCACCCCCGACGAAGGAGAGCTACACGGCCGCGAGCGGATCATGCAATATTACAAGAACTTCGTCGATGCCTTCCCGAATGCGGATTACGAGCCCGTCAACAGCCACGAGGCGGGAAACACCGCCATCGACGAGGGGTATTTCGTGGGGACGAACACCGCGGAACTTTCCCTCCCAACGGGACAGATTGCAGCTACCGGAATCCATGTGCGCGTACGAGAGTGTGACATTGTTACAGTGGAAAGTGGCTTCATAACCAGCCACCGGATTTACTTCGATCAGATGGATTTCCTCAACCAACTCGGGCTGCTAGGAACCGCAACGACCTAATGCGTTCCGACGGAGCCTGTGAGCTGTCAGGCTCTGTCACCGAGCCCGGCTGGCGGGTGAGCACTGTGGGCGCCAGGGACCTTGGGGGATCTCTAAGGC
>JBHELG010000054.1:0-11152 GCA_046263195.1 Nitriliruptorales bacterium
GCCTGGACCGACGCGGCCCATCTCGACGCCTGGCACCAAGGCGGCCGCACCGACCTGCACCGAACCGTCCCCGCCTGCCCCGGACATCACGACCTCATGGACCTCGCCGGATGGAAGGTCGAACTCGATCCCCACACCGCCACTTGCACCTGGACCTCACCCGACGGACGCACCGTCATCTGCACCCACCACCGGACCCGTGAGCATGGTGCGCGGGGCAACGCCTCGCGAGCGCAAACTGGTCACAGCGCTTTTCGCGGACGTCGTCGACTCGACCGCGCTCGCCCCGGTCCTCGCCGGAGCAGGCGCCCGGGGCGGCCCGCCACGGCGCTCGGCGAGGCAGTGAACGTCGCGGCACGCCTCCAGTCCGTCGCCTCGCCTGGCAGGGTCGTCATCTCCGCCGACACCTACCGTCTCGTCGCCTCCGTGGTGGATGCCCTCAAGCTCGGGGCGGTGCAGCTCAGGGGTAAGAACGAGCGTGGAGGCGTACAAGGTCCACGGGGGCGCTCGGCTTCTTCGAACAGGCCGCCTCCCTGGACTCTCCCCCGGCTCGGAGCGCCACCGGGGCGCCACCTGGACCTGCTCCTCGGTCTAGCGGAGAATCGCCGCCTCACCGGGTATCCGGCCGGCGCGCACATATCCACGGGCACGCCCCGCTCAGCGCGTGTCATGGCGCGCCCCGTGCCTTGTGGGGTCCGGCATCACCATCTCGCAGCGCTTCTTCCTCGCGCGGACACGCTCGGGCTCCTGGCGCTCGGGCACTGGCCGCGCGTTTAGACGTCCGGCTGGAAGATCTCCTGGGTGGCAGCGAGGAACGCCGCGACCTCCTCGGGCGTGCCGACCGTGACCCGAATGTGCTGACCCAACCGGTAGGGGGAGAGCTCACGCACGCCGACCCCCCGCTCGCCGTAGGAAGCCACAACTGGACCGGCAGGCTGCCGGACGCTGACGAGCAGAAAGTTGCCGAGACCGTCGACGAACTCGACGGCGAGCTCACGGAGTCCCGCGCCCATCCGCTCCCGTCCCTCGAGTGTCCCTGTGATCGTGCGCTGCAGATGAGCTCGGTCGCCCAGGGCCGCCACAGCAGCCGCCTGCGCCAGATTGCTGACATTGAACCGGACGCGGGCCGCGTCGACGGCGGTGACGAGATGACGTGGCCCCAGGAGGTAGCCGACCCGCAGTCCCGCGAGCGCGTACGCCTTCGAGAACGTCCTGACGACTGCGAGCCGAGGGTGCTCGAGGCCGAGCTCGGCCACGGTGGCGAAGCCGCGCTGCCCCTGGGCGAAGTGGTGGTAGGCCTCGTCAACGACCACCGTCACCCGCTCAGGGACCGAGTGGACGAGACGGCGCAGGTCTTCGCCGGGCAGGTGGGCGCCGGTGGGGTTGCTCGGGTTGTCGATGAGCACGATGCGTGTGCGGTCGGTGATGTGTTCGAGCAACGCCTCGGGGTCACGAGTGAACCCGTCCCTCAGGGGCGCCTCTTCGAAGTCGGCACCGACGACCTGCGCAGCGAGGCGGTAGACGATGAAGGCGCGCTCGTAGGTGAGCACGGCCGGCGGCGCCGGTCCCGGCCCTCGGCAGGCGAGTGCGACGAGGTCCATGAGCAGCGCCGCGGAACCGTGGCCAACGGCGACTTGCTCGATCGGCGTGGCCTCCTCGCGGGCGATCGTGTCACGCAACGTCACGCTCTGGTCGTCGGGGTAGCGGTGTGCTTCTCCTGCACGCTCGCGCAGCACAGCCGCCACCTGCGGCGATGGCCCAAAGGGGGACTCGTTCGAGGACAGGCGGACCGCGAGTCCGGGCGGTGGGCCCACAGCCGCCGCTGCCGCTTCAGCCATGCCCGCTCCTGGGTGCAGGCTGCATGGGACCGATCAGAGGTAGAGGCCCGTGGCGCCGTCTCGTCGGGTCGAAGCAACAGCGTGAACGTCCCGCTCTCGCACGAGGAGGTACGACTCGCCCTGTATGTCCACTTCGATAGCTTCGTCCGGCAGGTAGAGCACCTCGTCGCCCGTGTCGACATGCCGAACGTTCGGTCCGACCCCGATGACCTCCCCCCACACACCCTTGCGGTCGACAGATTGGGCGGTGGCCGGAATGAGGATGCCGCCCTTCGAACGTCGCTCGGCGTCGGGGGGAATCGCCACGAGGATGCGATCGCCGAGGACGGCCACCGACCGGCGCAAGGCGCTGGGGGTTACCGCAGGAGTCGACACGGATTCGACAGAACTCATCACCGACGAGCATAGCGCTCGAAGGCTACGGATCTTCGGGTCGAAGGCGTCAGCCCCCGTCCGGCTGCTGCGAGGGGACGACATAGGTCAGACGGGCAGCGAGGATGGGTAGAACCCCTTCGCCTATGCTGCCGGCCACGCGTACGCCCGCGTCCGTCTTCTCCATGATGCGACCGCGCCGACCGGGGATGAACCCGCACGCTTCCATGAGCACGAGCACGTCGTCATCCAGCTCCAGCTCCTCGGAAATGCGGACCACCTCCACCTCCCCGCCCTCGACGTCCCACACCGCGACCTCCGGATGGTGGATGATGTTGGCCGAGCCGGGGATGGGATTGCCGTGCGGGCAGGCGCCCGGGTCGCCCAAGAGGGCGATGATCTTCTCCTCGACGGCGTCGGAGATCACGTGCTCCCACTTGCTGGCCTCGTGGTGGGCCTCCGACCAGGCGACCCCTATGACGTCGGTGAGCAGACGCTCGGCGAGGCGGTGACGGCGAACGATGTTCGTCGCGAGCTTGCGGCCCTGCTGCGTCAGCCGAATCACCCGATCCTCGCCCACGTGCAGATAGCCTTCGTCCTCGAGACGGGCGACCGTCTCGGAGACAGTCGGAGCTGACAGACCGAGCCGTTCGACGATGCGAGCCCGCAGCGGAGGGATCCCCTCCTCCTCGAGTTCGTAGATGGTCTCCAGATATTCCTGCGTCGTCACCTGGATCTCGACCACAGCACCACTCCTCGCCGCCCAGCAAGGGTAGCCGCGCGTCCGTGCTTCATCCCTGTTCTCACGCTCCGCCGCCTGCTCCCGACGGCAACTACCCATCGCATCCCGCTTCGACTCGACACTCGCGCTTAGGGGCTCCTAACCTCCGCCCGTCGAGTCGAGGGGTCGACGTTGCAGGTCGGGGCAAGGGGATGTGTTCTCATTCTCGTCCTCACGCTCGCGACGTGCGGACGAGGCGAGGACCGCCCGATCCCCATCGCTGCCGACGTCCCGACCCACATTGGCGGCACCTTCCCACCGCCGCTCTTCCTGCGCTCCTCGGCCGACAGCGTGGTGTCCCTGGAGATGCGCGAATTCCGCTACAAGGTCTCCCCGTCGATCCTGACGGGGCCCAAGATCTACGCGCTCGTGAGCAACCTCGGACGTCTCGGACACGAGCTGCGGTTGTCGCGGTTGGACTTTCCCGGGTACGGCTCGGAGAGACCGGTTTTGGAGCTGCCGCCTCTACAGGCGGGGGGCTACGCCGAGTTCGGTGTCGAGTTGGCACCCGGCCGCTACATCATTCGTTGCGAGCTTCCCTTCGGACGCACCTCACACGGTCAGCTCGGCATGACAGCGGAGATCAACGTCGTGGAAGGTCCGCGCCCGTGAGCCCCGAAGCGCTTCCGATCCCGCGACGGGTGGGGCGGTACGCACGTCTCATACTCACTCTGGCGGCCCTCATCGTGCTTGCCAGGTTCGTCGATCCCACCATCCTGGCGCAGGGAGCTGTAGCGGTCAGCCGAGACCCCCTGCCGCTCATGGCGGCACTCGCCGCCTACACGGTCGGATTCGGGTTGCGGGCGGCGGCGTGGCTACCCCTGCTGCCAGCGCCGGTTGCGTGGCACCGTCGCTTCCGGGCCATTCTGGCCATGCTGGCCGCCAACCACACGCTTCCCGGGCCCGTCGGCGAGGTCGTGCGGGCCCGCATGGTGACCTCGGCGGATCTGCCGCTGAGGGGGGCACTGACTTCCGTGGCGGTAGCACGGGTCGTGGACCTGTTCTCCGTGGGCTTCCTGCTCGGACTCAGCGCAGTCGTGGCCGGCGATGCTCCCCACTGGGCACGTTGGGGCGCGCCGGCGGCGGTCATGGCGCCGGCCCTGGTCGTCTGGGTGGCACGACGACGGGGTCTGATGGTGGGGGCGATCCGCTTCGCACGGGCAACGGCATGGGCGCTGCCGTCATGGGCACTGGAAGCCGGCGTTGTGTTCGCGGTGGCGAACTCGGCGGGTTGGCCTCTGTCCCCCGCGTCTGCGCTGCTGGTCACCTGCACGAGCCTGCTCGCCCAGGTCGTGGCCATCCTGCCCGGCGGGATCGGCACGTACGAAGCCGGTATGACGACGGGGCTCGTCGCACTTGGCGTGCCGGCGCCGGACGCGCTCGCGGTGGCGGTCGTGACACATGGGGTGAAGTTTCTCTTTGCGTTCGCGGCCGGCCTCGTGCTCCTCGTGCCCTCGAGCGTTCGAGTAGCTCGAAGAGCGGTAGCGTGACGGCCTCCCTGGTCCCGTCCTCTGACGACCGGCGAGCTCCGCTCGTCGTGGTGCTCCCCGTCCACGACGAGGAGACGACGGTGGCGGAGGTCATAGCCCGCGTTCCCCCCGTGGCACATGGGCGGCCGGTATGCGTCGTGGTCGTCGATGATGGCTCCAGCGACGCGAGCCCGTCACGGGCACGAGAGGCAGGCGCGTTCGTCGTCTCCCACCCGCAGTGCCGCGGCCTCGGAGCAGCGATTCGAACCGGATTCGGGGTCGCGCTGCAGCTCGACGCCTGGGCGGTCGCCTTCCTCGACGCTGACGGGGAGTACGACCCTCGCGAGCTGCCCGGCGTGGTTGCCCCCATCGCGCGTGACGAGGCGGACTACGTCGTGGGCAGCCGCTTCGCTGGCAGGATCGATTCCATGCTGCCGCACCGCCGGATCGGAAACGTGCTGCTGACCTGGCTCACCTCGCTCGCGGCCGGCAGACGCCTCAGTGACGGCCAGTCCGGCTTCCGAGCGCTCGGGCGAGCTGCACTGACGGCAGCGCACATCGAGCACGATTACAACTACGCGCAGGTCCTCACCCTCGACCTGCTGCGCAAGGGCTACCGCTACGCGGAGGTCCCGATCCGCTATCACCGCCGCCGGCACGGAAGATCGTTCGTCCGTGTGGGCCGCTACCTGCGCCACGTCCTCCCGGCGATGGTCAAGGTCATGGCGCGGACGCCGGGAGGGGCCCGAAGGGCCCGGGCCGGGCGGGTGAAGCGAGGAGGGGCCCGAAGGGCCCGGGCGGGCGGGTGAAGCGAGGAGGGGCCCGAAGGGCCCGGGCCGGGCGGGTGAAGCGAGGAGGGGCCCGAAGGGCCCGGGCGGGCGGGTGAGACCATGAACGGCGCCGCGGTCACCCGTTCAGCCCACCCGCGCATGACCGCGACGGGAGTGGCCGCCAGCGCAGAGGCGCGGCTGGTCGGCTGGCGCCTGCCCGCGGTGACGTTCGTCGCCGTGCTCCTCGCGGGTCAGCTGGCGGTCGGCATGCGTGCCTCCACCATCGCTCCCATCACCGGCGACGAGCCCTTCTACGTCATCTCGGCCCAGTCACTCCTGAGCGACCGCGACCTCGACCTGCGCGATGAGTACCGGAACCTCGAGTACTGGACCTGGTGGCAAGGCAGCGTGCCGTTGTGGCGGCAGATGACGCCGGCCCCCGACGGACGCCTCATCTCGCCCCACGAACCGGGGCTCGCACTCCTCGTCACGCCGGCTTTCGCGCTCGCCGGGGTGGAGGGCATCCAGCGCTTCCTCGTCGTGCTTTGGGCGGCGGCGATCGCCTGTGGAGCCTCTCTCGCCCGCCGCTACCGTGCGCGCCCACTCGCCGCGCTCGCGGGCGGCCTCATCGTGGGGGCGGGGGCTCCAGGGCTGGTCTACTCCTCGCAGATCTACCCTGAGGGCCCGGCGGCCCTCGGGGTCGCGGTCGCGCTGCTCGTGAGTACCGGGCCCAGGGACCGGCCGCGTCCACTGCTGCTCGCGCTGACCCTCGTCGCTCTCGCATGGCTGGGAGTGAAGTACACCGCCGTGGGAGGGCTGCTCGGGGGGGCGTGGGCGTGGCGATACCGGTCCCGGCCGGGGGCGCTGACCGTGGCGGGCCTCATCTGTGCCGCGGCCGGGGCGCACTACGTGTGGTGGCACCTGGAGACCTTCGGTGGCGTCACGCCCTACTCGGTGAACGCCGTGTGGTCGGGGCACCCGGACGACGTCATCCTCACCGACCACTTCGACTTCGCGGGGCGCACCTACCGCCTCTACGGCGTGTTCCTCGACGCACGCTTCGGGCTGTTCCGATGGCTGCCGGCTGCGATCGTCGCGGTGTGGGGCGTGTGGCGCTGGCGCGACGGATCAAACCACTTCGCGACGCTGCCAACCGCGACCTTCGCTGTCGGCGTGCTCGTCGGCACGTTCGCGTCCATCACGATCATGGGTTGGTGGTTTCCGGGACGGCTCCTGATAGCGGGCTTCCCGGCCCTGGTCGTGCTCGTCGCGCTCGGGGCCGAGCGAATCCCGCTCACGACCGTCCTGCTGGCCGTGTGGTCCTTCGCCGTCTCGGTCGCCCTTGCCTGGGCAGCCCGACGCGGGGACGTATACCTCGCCGGCAAGCCGTTCAACCTCGGGTCGCCGCTGCCGCACGTGTTGGCGTTCCCGGACTTTCGGCGCTTCGGAGCCCCGGAGGTGGCCCGTTCCGTGGCCTGGGGTGCCGTTCTGCTCGTCGCTGCCACGCGACCTGCCTGGCGAGGCCGGCTGCGAGGCAGGTCCGCGGTGCCCAACTGAGCCGTGCTCGGGCCCGGTCGGTCCCCGCCTCGGTATGTGCGACATCGCCGGGGGAACGGGGGGCGTGAACCAGGGGGGGGCGACGGCCCAGCAGTTCGCTGAGGAGGTCGAGCACCTGCAGGACGCTCGCCGGTCTCCCCCCGCCGACGTTGAGCACTTCGCCGGGGGTGAAGTCGGTGTGGGCAGCGGAGATCGTGGCGGCTACGACGTCGTCGACGTAGGTGGCATCCCGCATCTGATGCCCCGAGCCGTTCACGACAATGGGTTCATTGGCGAGCGCCGCGGCGATGAAGCGGTGAAAGGCCATGTCGGGGCGCTGCCTCGGTCCGTAGACCGTGAAGTACCGCAGGGACACCGCCCGCAAGGATCGCTCCCGAGCGTAGGCTCCCACGAGGTTCTCCGCGGCGAGCTTGCTGACCCCATAAGGGCTGCGGGGTGCCGGCAGATCCGTCTCCCGCGTAGGTCGCCCAGCGGCCTCGCCGTACACGGAGGAGCTCGAGGCGTAGACGAACTTCTCGACGCCCACCGCTGCCGACGCTTCGAGCAGGCGCTGCGTCGCCAGCACGTTGCAACGGGCGTAGCGCTCGAAGCGAGGGCCCCATGAACCCGCCACGCCCGGCTCTCCCGCGAGATGAAACACAACGGTGGCCCCGTCGAGCAGAGCGAACAGGTCGGCGTCGACGAGGTCGGCTACGACGAGTCCGAAACGGGGACAGCCGGCCACAGCAGCGAGGTTCGCAAGCTTCTGCGTCGGATCGTAGGTGTCGGTGAGCGCGTCGATGCCGCGCACCGTCCAACCCTTGCTCAGGAGCCCCTCGACCACGTGGCTTCCGATGAAGCCTGCGGCCCCGGTCACTACCGCACGTAGGCGGACCCCACGATTGCCAGGTGGCTCAGGAGGCTCGTCGGAGGTAGCGACGCTCCGCATGCTCACCAGAATCTCCCGCCCCGCGCCGCCTCGTCCCCGTCAGCGGAAACTCTAGGTTAGGCAACCCTAAGACGAAAAGCGCGAGGACACGTCCGGCCACATTCCTCCGGATTCGAGAGGGAGTACGAGCACTCGCCCGCGCACTGAGAGCAGATGGGCAATGACCGCCTTGGGTGGGACAGCGGTCTTGGCTTGCCCAAGACCGTGGGAGGAACCAAGTCGGCTAACCTGGCCGTCCGCTGATGGGACCGCCGCAGGCTGCCGGAGGGCCGTTGTGGCGGAAGCTTCACGGATCGGGGCCCTCAAGCCAGGAGCGAATCGTGGTCTACGACAGGATCCGAGTCCCCGATGAGGGCGAGAAGATCAGGCTCACGAACGGCCGGCTCGAGGTCCCCACCGAGCCCATCATCACCTTCATAGAGGGGGACGGTACCGGCCCCGATATCTGGGCTGCCGCCCGCCGTGTGTTGGAGGCTGCGGTCGACAAGGCGTACCGGGGCCAACGGCGGGTCGTCTGGATGGAAGTGTTCGCGGGCGAGAAGGCCAACGCCGTCTACGGCGAAGAGATCTGGCTCCCCGATGAGACGGTCGAGGCCTTCCGCGAATTTCTGGTCGGGATCAAGGGGCCGCTCACGACGCCGGTGGGTGGAGGCATTCGTTCCCTGAACGTCGCCCTGCGCAAGATGCTCGACCTGTATGCCTGTGTGCGGCCCATCCGCCACTTCCCCGGCGTTCCCTCTCCGGTCAAACAGCCCGAGATGATCGACATGGTCGTCTTCCGTGAGAACACCGAAGACGTGTATGCGGGAGTCGAGTGGCCGGCCAACTCCCCGGAGGCGAAGAAACTCGTGCGCTTCCTGCAGGAGGAGCTCGGCGTGGGCGAGGAAGTCCGCTTTCCCGAGACGTCAGCTTTCGGCGTGAAGCCTATTTCCGAGGAGGGGACGAAACGCCTCGTGCGCTCCGCCCTCGACTATGCGCTGCGGCGCGGCTACCGGAGCGTCACGCTCGTGCACAAGGGCAACATCATGAAGTTCACGGAGGGGGCCTTCCGCTCCTGGGGCTATGACGTCGCCGAGCATGAATACGCGGACCAGGCCTACACCTGGCGTCAGTGGGACGAAACAGTCGCGCACGGTGGTCGGGAGGCGGCGATGCACGAGCAGTCTCAGGCGGAGGCTGCGGGAAAAGTCATCGTCAAAGACGTCATCGCCGACGCCTTCCTGCAGCAGGTGCTCACCAGGGCCAACGAGTACGACGTCATCGCAACCATGAACCTGAACGGGGACTACATCTCCGACGCGCTCGCTGCTCAGGTGGGCGGCATCGGCATCGCCCCAGGCGGAAACATCAACTACAACACCGGCCGGGCGATCTTCGAGGCGACACACGGCACCGCCCCGAAATATGCCGGGCAGGACCGGGTCAACCCGTCCTCGCTCATCCTCTCCGGGGAGATGATGTTCCGGTACCTCGGCTGGGACGAAGCCGCTGACGCGATCCTGCGGGGAATGGAGCGCACCATCCAGAACAAGACGGTGACCTATGACTTCGCCCGCATGATGGAGGGAGCGGAGGAGGTACGCACGAGCAGGTTCGGGGACCTCGTCATCGAGAACATGTAGCCGAGCTGGCCCTCGACAGGCACGAGCTGAGAGGGCGCAGGGAGGTGCAGAACCGCAAAGCTATGGACGCCACACCTGCGCCGCCGGGCTACGCCTGGGACTGGTTCGCGCGACAACGCATGTTGTGGCGGGAGGTCCGCCGTCGGCTTTCGGCAGGCGATCATCCCACGGCGCAGCGCTACCGGGCGGCGGAGACGAAGGCGGACGTGCTGGCGCTGCTGCGTGATGACTACATCTGGAACGATCGGGTGCGGCAGACCATCGTCGCGGTGGTCGCCGACCTCGGCTTCCTCGGCCGCACCAACGTGCCGTTCGAACGACTGGGCCTCCGCACCGCTCCTCGCGGGATGCTCTGGTGGTGGACCGCCCTCACCGGTGAGAGAGTGACCGCCACCCGGCCTCCTGCGCCGTCAGGGGATCAGCTGACGCTCAACGAGATCCACGAGGGACTCGGTGGCTGAGGGACCGGTCAGCCGTCCCGCTCGAAGTCGAGGGCCAAGGAGTTGATGCAGTAGCGCCGGCCCGTCGGCGGCGGACCGTCGTCGAAGACGTGCCCAAGGTGGGCGTCACAGCGGCTGCAGAGGACCTCGGTGCGGCGCATGCCGTAGCTCAGGTCCTCCTCGTACCGGGTGGCGCCCTCTTCGAGCGGCGCCCAGAAGCTCGGCCAGCCTGTACCCGAGGCAAACTTCGTGCTCGAGCCGAAGAGATCAGCGCCGCATCCCACGCAGTGGTAGGTCCCCGGCTCCTTGTTGTCCCAATACTTGCCCGAGAAGGGAGGCTCGGTTCCCTTGCGCCGTGTCACCTCGTACTGCTCGGGCGTCAGCCTCTCCCGCCACTCTGCATCCGAGAGCTCAACGCGATCAGGCATCTGCCTGCCTTCCCCCTGCAACTTCCACGAGACCGGTCTTGTGCCGCCGAACCATCCACATCGAGGCGCACGCCCCAGGATACGGGCGCATCACGCTCCCACTATATTCAGGCTCAGCAGAGACGCGAGTGCGATCGCTGCTGCGCCGAGCACCGCGGCTCGTTGCGGCGCGAGGGGCGTGATGACAGCTGGACGGCCATGTCGCCCGGTCCATGATTCGTAGTGGCGGCCGACGATCCACTCTCTGATGAGCGCTGCCGCATACCACCAGCGGTGCAGGACGTTCACGAACGCGTACGGCACAGTCCGAGCAGTGCCTCTTTCAGGCCCACCACCGTTGACACCAGCACCGTTGCCGTCGCCATTCGGATGATGACCCCCAGCAGCAGCGTGGCGGTCAGACCGGCATTCGGGTGAGCAGCGAGTAGACCACGAACGCCTCCCACCACAGCATGGATTGCCAGGTCGAAGACCGACGTCCACACAGTGCGTATGCGAATCGACGCCCCCGTACCCAGAAGCCACGCGACTGAATTGGCATACCGTGGCGCAGGTAGCGTCGTACTGGCCCCCGGCTGCCTTGGCGAGCGAGGCGGTCTCTTCCATGCACGCGTCTACCACGACGATTACTTCGTCGACCGGGTAATCGATGGCGGCCAACAATTGGCCGATGGTCCTTCCTCGGTATGAGCAGGGAGGAGAACAGTGACCGTCATGTCCTCCTTGCCAGGCGCAGCAGCGCCGCCCCTGGGGTGAGCAGGAACGCGGCCAGCGTCAGGATCGCGGCTCCTAGGCCGGTGTGAGGCAGGTCCTGTACACGTGTGCTTCCTTTCATCTGCGGAATCGCCATGCCGCGTAGTTGACGGGCATTTCAGCCACTCGTTCGAGGCTCGCGCGGATCCGTTCCGTTTGAGCTTCCCGACGGGCCACGACGCGACACACCGACC